>CAYOPD010000081.1:17100-18773 GCA_964405735.1 uncultured Saprospiraceae bacterium
GGAGCAGCGATTTGAATGAAATGATGGCCATCGGATCCAATCCCTATGTCAATCTAATAGTCACTACCGGCGGCGCCAATAAAGATGAAGCCCAACAGGGGGGCATCAATTGGAAAAAAATCAATCGATGGAAAATAGAGAAGGGACGCATGCTGCCCTTGACTTTTACCACAGCGAATAATGATATGGCTTCGCCCAATAATCTTACTGATTTTATCAGCTGGGGACAAAACGCATATCCCGCGGACAAATACGTTTTGGTATTATGGGATCACGGGGGTGCCATAGACGGATTTGGACATGACGAAGTTTCAGGAAAGATGTTGTCGGTGATGCAAATCAGGGGAGCATTGGAGAATGCTTATGCAATCACCAAAAAACGTTTTGAAATCCTGGGATTTGATGCCTGTCTGATGGCAAACCTCGAAGCCCTGGCCAACTATAAATCATTTTCGAGGTATTATATTGCTTCCGAAGAATTGGAGCCCGGGCATGGATGGAATTATACTCCTATTGTATCGGCCCTGGCTTCAGGGAATGTCCGGGATGGCGCTGCTTTAGGAAAAGTAATTGCAGATGGTTTTCTGGCACAAGCCATGGAGCAGCAGACCAAAGGAATTACCCTGTCCGTTACGGACAATTCCAAAACAGATGCGGTCCTGTTTGCTTTGGACGAATTTGTAAAAAATCTATCCATCTCATCCCGGGCCACGGGCGCCATCAAGTTTTTGGCTGTAGCTAAAGGCCGTTCGAAAACGGAAGAATACGGCAAATCATCAAAAGAACCATCTGCATCCGTGGATGTAATAGACATCATCGATTTTGCCAAAAATGTAAAAGCAGAGGAGCCTTCGGTCACCGCCAAAGCGGATGCGCTGATCGCCGCCATTAATGCAGCTGTAGTCTATAATGTAAAAGATAAAACCAATCCCAACGCAAGTGGCCTGACTATGTTTTTGCCTTTTAATAAATTAGACAACAGGGAGAACATTAAAAAAGTATACGAGGATTATGTCAAAATTCAATTTTCACAAACCTATAAAACGTTTGTTCAGAATTATTTAGACGATGCGCTTTCTGATGCCGTCAACCCGGAAGTACCCGCAGGGGTGATAGACGATGGCAATTCTATCCAGGCAGTATGCACGAGTGAGGATTATGATGAAGCGTATGTAGTGTTGATGGCCCCGGACGAAGAGGATGACCAGGTGATTCATTTTTTAGGAGTGATGCTGCCGGATGATGTTATATATAACAACGAAGGCATCTCTCTGGAATACAATTGGGATGGGCAATGGATTGGCCTGAATGACAGGGTGGCATCCATTGCCGATATGTATGATACGGAATTTGAATTGGACAACGGGGATCTGATCCCCGTCACCATCGTGGAGGTTCCCATTTTGCTAAATGATGAAGTGGTGACGCTTCAATTTGTCTGGGACGATGAAGGCAATTTTGTATTGAATGATATTCTTCCTGAAGTGGATGAGGATGGTCTGTTTGCAAAAGAAACCATCACGATTGAGCCGGGCGATGTAATCACTTTATTATACGAGCAGTATAATACTGCTACGGATGAATCCACCTGGCTGGAAGGGGACAGTTTTGAAATAGATAGTGAAGAAGATTTGGAATTGCATATGATCGATCTTCCTGCGGGCCAGTACCTC
>CAYOPD010000082.1:0-18573 GCA_964405735.1 uncultured Saprospiraceae bacterium
CCGGTCGAATTTGTCGGTTTGTCCATATCTTTTAATGCAAAGTTTATCGATTCCTGAATCAAGGATTTCACTTTGGGGTTTCGATAGTCTTTCGTATTTTTTATTCCCAAATGCCTTATTAAATTTCCTGTTCCTTTTAGCAAATGGTGAGGGTCTTTCAAAAGAGTTCCTTTGTTAAACCCCAAATTCAAATGATTTGTATAAATCGGCGTCATACAAAACGCATCGGACAACTTTTCTGAAATGCTATAAACTGCTGTCAGGGCGTGAGTATGATAGAGAAGTTCATTGCTGTCAGGATACAAATCCAGGATATATTCACGCAAATCGTAAAATAAATCAATGATTTCCCGGTCTTTAAAGTCCAACAAGAATTGAAAGTCGGGGTGCATTGGTCTTGATTTTGCCATCTTATTATGTCGTCCTATAACATAATATAAACCAGAAAACCGCTCTTGTCCGGAAATTTTACAATCGAACCTGCATACGGAACTGTTGCTTCAGGCATGATCGTTTGTGTATTATTTTTTTTCGTTTTCATATTCTAAAATATCAGCAGGTTGGCAATCCAATGCTTTGCATATCGCTTCAAGGGTGCTGAAACGAATAGCTTTTGCCTTGCCTGTCTTTAAGATTGAAAGATTGGAAAGGGTTAAGCCGACTTTTCCGGAAAGCTCATTCAGCGACATTTTACGCTTTGCCATCATTACATCCAGGTTTACAATGATTGGCATGGCTTATACGGTTAAATCGATTTCGTTTTGGATCTCTACTCCTTTTTTGAAAATAGTTGCAATTACATAGATTACAGCCCCCATCAAAATGAATGCCTGACTGTCCGTCCAAAATTGCCTTAAGTTGTCGGTGTCTAAGCCGTGATGCATTAAATTTTTGGTCGCCTGCGTGGCAATATAACCTAACAGTCCAATTGAAAGGGTGGAATAACTGATTCGAGAAATTTGTCTTGCAACAAAATGGTTGAACGGTTTTGACAAATCCATTTTATGCATTAGCCTGATAACAATATAAAACAGGCAAGCTTTTAAAATTGAAATGGATAAAAGAAAACTATAGATACCGAAAAACGCCCATTTATTATCTTCATACACTTCCATCAAGTCCAATTTTTGATAAAGACGATGGACAAATTCAGGCTTGTACAGGCTGAAAAAGAAATTTACGATTAAGGATCCGGCTTCAATACACAAGCCGACAAAGATGACCCAGGCAATTATTTGTAAGCCATCAAATACGATGTTGGTTGTTTTTGGCATGGTCTAATTCATTAAATTATGATTCAAAGATAATAAAAAATTATTGAAAAACAACAAATTTATTTTGAAAAATAAAAAAATGGTGATCTACAACGAAGAATGGGAAGATCAAAGGGTCTGGATGTATTTATCAATAATTTATCTGCACTCCCTTTTGCTCCTTCATGATCTCATGGATCACTTCTTCCCTGATCCTGGTATTTCCGAGTGTAAGCGTCCGCAAGGGCAGATTAAACAAGGTTTTTATAGATGCATCCGTCACGGGATTATTATACAGGTTTACTGATTCCAGTGCCGTGAGCGGAAGCAAATGATTCAGGGCGCGGTCCTCCAGCCGGTTATTGGCAAGGTTGATTTTGACCAGGTGGTTCATGCCCCGCAGGAACGAAAGATCGTCTGATACCAGCCCCAGGCCGCTGAGGTCCAGTTGGTAGATATTCTCTGCAATGGGTTTTAGCCGGTTGCAAACAGCAAGGATTTCCTCCCTGGGTTTTGACCTGAAATGAATAAGGGATACGTCAAGCAGGTTGGATTCAGCCTGGATCTTGTGAATGATGCCGATTTCGCGAGTCAGGGACTGCAAGGCAGCGGAGTCAGCCGGTTTTATTTCAGGAAGCCTGATTTGGTTAGTGGTTTCTTCGTTTATTCCAAGATAAGCCGATATTACCGCCGCGAGCCTTGTGTCCCCGGCCTCCGCTTTGAACAGGGTATCCACGACCGCCCCCCTTTTGATCCATTCCCGAAGTAAAAATATTTCCACCGCTTTGGGCTGGGGCATGGTGAGGGGTGGCATATGTTTTTTACTGTCGCGGGCTGCTTCCAGGCGCTTGATCAATTCGGAATGATCCGGGTCCCCGGCCACAATGGTATGGCCATACCGGCCTCCTTGGAATAAGGTACTATCCGTGGTGATATCCCAGTCGCCAAAGGAACGCTCCCGGCCGTGACAGGAGAGGCAATATTCGTTTAAAATGGGTTTTATCACGTCTTTATAAAAAGAAACGGAATCCAAAGTGGTTTTGGAAAGGGGCGTTTTTCCCTTGATATTCAAATTAAATAAAAAACCGGGGCCGTGGGTGAGGCTTCCGCCCAAATGCCCCGTGAATATTATGCCTGCTGCCAGCAGAATGACCGACAAGGGCTTTATCCAACCCTTAATTCCGGGAATGGGATATCGTTCCAGCAGCCAGAGGATCCATCCCACTGCGGTCAGGCCGATGCCCGACCATAAATGCCGGATCAGAAGATTGTAGTCATAACCTTTTGTAAACGACAACAGATATCCCGTGATGCTTGCGGCGCTGGATGCCAGGGCTCCCACCAGCAACAACATGGAAGCGGAAGGCATGGGTTTGCGGCGCAACGCAAAGCCGGCGAGGTATATAAAATAGATCCCTATGGGCAGGTGCACCAGGACCGGATGCCAGCGTTCGATCGCGACCATATACATCTTATGCTGATCAGGCGATTATTTTATGGATGATTTTACCGGATACATCCGTCAATCGGTATTTACGGCCCTGGAACGGGTAGGTGAGTGTTTCATGATCTATGCCCAACAACTGCAGAATCGTGGCATGAAAGTCGTGGATGTGGACCGGATCCTGTACAATATTGTATCCGTAATCATCCGTCTTGCCGTATTCCAGCCCCGGCCGGATGCCCCCTCCTGCCACCCAGGTGGTAAAACATTTGGGATGATGATCCCGGCCGTAATTATCCGCAGTGAGTTTTCCCTGGCTGTACACCGTGCGCCCAAATTCGCCGCCCCAGATCACGAGGGTATCATCCAATAAGCCCCGGCGTTTTAAATCGATGATCAGGGCCGCCGAGGCCTGATCCGTCGCCTTGCACTGCGGTACGATGGCCTTCTGCAGGGAATCGTGATTGTCCCAGCCCTGATGATACAATTGAATGAAACGGACATTCCGCTCTGCCAGACGGCGGGCCAGCAGGCAATTGGCTGCATAGCTGCCGGGTTTGCGGGCATCTTCCCCGTATAATTTAAATACTTCTTCCGGTTCGTCGCGCAGGTCGGTCACTTCGGGTATCGAAGTCTGCATGCGGAAAGCCATCTCGTAAGATGCTATTTTATCGGCTATGGCCGGGTCCCTGAACTTTTCCATTTGTTCCAGTTGCAAGGCATTCAGCGTATGCAACATTCGTTTTCTGTCGGCCAGGGTATAGCCTTCGGGATTGGCAAGGTATAACACGGGATCAGCGCCCGCCCTGAGTTGCACTCCCTGGTGCCTGGATGGCAGGAAGCCGCTGCCCCATAACCTCGCATAGAGGGGTTGATCGTTGGGCGCATTGTTTGAAACCAGGACCACAAACGAAGGCAGGTTTTCATTTTCTGATCCAAGTCCATAAGCAAGCCAGGCCCCCATGCTGGGTCTGCCGGCGAGCTGATGACCCGTCTGTAAGAAGGTAAGGGCCGGATCATGGTTGATCTGCTCGGTATACATGGACTTGATAAAACAAAGTTCATCCGCCACTTTGGAGGTATAGGGCAGGAGCTCGCTTACCCAGGCCCCGGACTTTCCGTATTGATTAAACCGGAAAGGGGATTTCACCACGGGCAGGGAAGACTGGCCGGAGGACATGGCCGTAAGCCGCTGGCCTCCACGTATGGAAGGCGGCAACTCCGTACCGTGATATTTTTGCAATAAGGGCTTGTAATCAAACAATTCATATTGGGAAGGACCACCGCTTTGGCAGAGATAGATGATACGTTTTGTTTTGGGGACCGGCGTGGCGGACTTCCCCTTTGACGGCAGTAAACCGCCCAAAGCCAAACATCCCATACCTTGGAATGCGCCGGACAAAAACGCCCGCCGGCTGATCGCGTTTAACAGGGAAGCGGTAATATCTTTCATCTCAGGGTGATGTAGGCATCTGAATTAAAAAGGGTATGGGCGACGAGGGTATACGCGGCCAGGCGCGCATCCTCCTTCGTTTTGTATTTTTTGGATCCAGCCTGGAGCCAGCCTTTGGCTTTGGAAGGATTATTTTTGAAAACCGCGTATTCGGAATCATACAAACCGGTCAGCAAAGAGACTTCTTTTGGCCCGGGACCCAGGCCCGTGATCGCCCGGTAAAGAGAGGTGATCGTTTCTTCTTTATTATTTTTCCCGTTCATCTGACCATAAGCAAGGACCCTCGAGGCTTCGATGAGTTGGGGATCATTCATCAGGACCAAAGATTGCAAAGGAGTGGAAGTATGCTGCCTCCTGACCACACAATAACTTCTGCTGGGCGCATCAAAAATATTCATCGAGGGAGGCGGATTAGTGCGTTTCCAAAAGGTGTACAGGCTTTTCCTGTACAGCGCGGCGCCCGTATCCTGCACATACTTTGCACCGGACAGGTTCCACAAGCTGTCGGGTTGATAGGGTTTTACGCTCGGGCCGCCGATCTCAGGATTGAGCAATCCTGAAACGGCCAGGGCTCCGTCGCGCATCATCTCTGCACTAAGCGGTTTGCCGGGTCCGCGGCTGTACCACTTGTTGTCATCATCCTTTCCTTTCATTGCATCCGGCAGGGTGCTCGATTGACGGTAGGTGGCCGACAGGACGATGTGTTTTTGCAGCGCTTTGAGATCCCAATCGCGTTCCAGCATATACAACGCCAGGTAATCCAACAGGGCCGGATGGCTTGGCAGGGAACCCTGAAAACCAAAATTATCCGCGGTCAAAACGATTCCGTGACCAAAAAATTTCTGCCAGAGCCGGTTGACGAGCACCCTTGCGGTCAATGGATGAGCGGGGTCAAACAACCAGGCGGCCAAACTCAACCTGTTTTGCCGGCCGGTGTCGCGATGGTCAAAGATCCGGGCCGGCGGGGAAGGATAGACCCGTTCGCCGGGACTGTGGTACAATCCCCTGTGTAAAATATAGGCGGGCTTGAGGCTGTCCATCTCGTCCATAACCATCATCTCGGGTATGGTATCCACATGTTTGTTTCGCCTGGACTGAAGATCCCTCCATTCTTTTTGTTTCCGGATAAATAGGGGTACATGGTATTGAAAATAATAATCGTCCCAGGCTGAACGATGAGGAACCGGTTCAGACCGGTCCATCCGGTAAATATGTTCCAGGACGGTCGGTGAAACGGCATGATCGTATACGCGAAGTTCATCGATGGCGCCGCCTTTTATCCCGGCGCTGCGGAAGTCGGCGCCAAACCGGAGGCCGGGTTGAACGGGTGGTAATCCGTTTTCGGCCAGCAGGATTCCTTTGGTCAGATGATCTCTTTCGGTGTGGAGGGGGGCGGCCGTTCCGTTGATATATAAATTTAATCCGCTGGCTTTGCTGCTTCCGTCATAGGTGAGGGCCAGGTGAAACCATTGGTTTCTCAATACGGTGTCCACGGAGCTTTTCACTATGCCGTTGTAAGGCCAGGTCCGGTTCATCATCAGTTCGAAATGTTCGCCCCGGAGATTGAGAAAATATCCCCGGAAATTATAGAGCATTTCTCCATATCCCTTGTACAGGATCACTCCTTTGCGGAGGTCCGCCGGGATATAAAGCCAGCACGCGATGCTGAAAGGATGGTCCCGGTCATACAATCCCGCTTTGCCAAAGCCGATCACATCATCGCCATTGGATTGGAAGGCCGCACCTTTGACGCCGGGGATCGTGGTGGGTGCAGAATAGATGGCCGTATCCCTTGCAGGATTTATTTCATTAAGGTATCCGGCTTTTTGATATCGGTCAAAAGTATAATGATGGGTCATGCCTGCGCGGATATCCGGCTTTTCATTCGCCGATTTATCTTTCACCCATTGGGCCAGCGGGCCGGAATATTCCTTCTTCAGCCGGGCTATTTCTTCATTGAGGGAATCGATGCTTTTGTCTATGAATGCGGTGATGCTGTCCTGCTGAGCAGTACTTAACAACATGGCCGGCACCGGAACGGCGTCATCCCAGGAGATCTGCCCCGCCTCCTGGATGTTGTTGAAATAAGAAAACAGCTGGTAATAATTTTTTTGGGTCAGAGGGTCAAACTTGTGATCGTGGCACCGGGCGCATTCCAGGGTAAGACCCAAAAAGGCGGTGCCAAAGGTGTTCACCCGGTCCATGACATACTCCGTGCGGAACTCCTCATTGACTATGCCTCCTTCGGCATTCTGGGCGTGCAGACGGTTAAATGCCGAGGCGAGCCTTTGCTCTTTGCTTGCATTCGGAAACAGATCGCCCGCCAGTTGCATGGTGACGAATTCATCATAGGGCATGTTCTGATTGAAAGCCCGGATCACCCAGTCGCGCCAGGGCCAGGCCGGGCGGTACCGGTCTACCGTATAGCCATGGGTGTCTGCAAACCGGGCGAGGTCCATCCAGTAGACGGCCATTTGCTCCCCATAGGCGGGGGAAGCCATTAAACGATCCACCAGTTTTTCATAAGCTTGTTGCGAAGTATCCCCTAAAAAGGCATCGATCTCCCGGAGGGCCGGCGGCAATCCGGTGAGGTCGAGGCTTAGCCTCCGGATCAAGGTTTCTTTATCCGCTTCGCCATTGGGAGTCCAGCCGAAGGACTCTAATTTTTCCAGTACAAAGGCGTCGATCCCGTTTTTTATCCAGGCTTTATTCTTTACGGCCGGGACATTTGTTTTTTGCGGCGGGATAAAAGCCCAATGCTCTTTGTATTCGGCGCCGTCGGCTATCCATTTTATGATCATCGCTTTTTCATCGTCCCGCAGCATGCGATGTGATTCCAGGGGAGGCATTTTCCAGGCATCGTCGGCCGAAAGGATGCGGGCCACCAACTCGCTTTTAGCCGGACGGCCCGGGACGATGGCTCTTTTGGATTTATTGAGAGGCAGGGGCCCTGTGGCCGCAGCCCGGTCACTCAGGTCCAGGCCGGCTTTGCGGCTTTTAAGGTCGGTGCCGTGACATAAAAAACAGCGGTCGGACAAGAGCGGCCGGATATGAATATTAAAGTCCGGTTTAAAATCTATTTTATTATAGGCAAGCTCTACCCCCTGCGGCAGATCCATGCCTGGCCTGCACTGCATGCACAGGGTAGTGGCAAGGAGGTAAAAAACCGGGGAATGGAGTTTCATTCCGGATAAATATAGAAAAAAACGGGGGGGATTTGGAGAAGGGGAGGGCTAAGGAAAAGAGTTAAAATCTCTATACCTTCTTTAAACTGGTAATAACCGATAGAAGTTCTCCCTTTGCCTTTAGCTGGTGAGCGTCATCATCCAGGAATCCTGGGTCAACGTGACAAGAATTTACACTTTTAGTTCTCTTCATAGTAATAAGAGTAATCAATTGCATATTTCTCAATGATTTCATCCAGGGTGTTTTGCGGCATTTTATCTATTTGGGCAAGTGTATCCGCCAGTGATGAAGCAAAGGCAAACCAATAACCGCTTTTGGAAATATTTTTCAATGCTGTTATCACTGTAAAGAAACCAGTCTAAAAATTTCATAGCGCGGTTGTTGGGGAAATGTTTTGCCAGTTCTATAACCCCATGGCTATCAAAGGTGTCGGTTTTATAGTGTTTACCGTCTGCTGCTAAAAGTTTCAGTTGGTTAGTGGCGCTAACCAACTCATTGTTATCCTTTTTGAGTTTTGATTTCAGGTATTTCCAATAGTTGCGGATTTTGGTATAGTCGCTTTCATCATTCAGAACTCCAACTATATCCAATACAGAAAATCACCACTTGGTATTTTTCTCGTCCCAAACGGCTCTAACTTCCCGGTCGTTAAAAAAACGGATGGATATTTTTGCCTTAGCGTGTTCATAGCAGATTTTAGCAAGATTATTTTTTATGACTTTATCCCGTGTTCCCAGTTCACGGGCATCAATGAAAAGAATTTCATTACTGCGGTTGAGGAAATTTCCACTGGCGGAAAACAAAAAATACAGAAGGGTCGTCAATAAGTTCCCGATAGCTATCAAGAGGTTTATTCTCTGTCCGTTTGAAATATGGTCTGTATGGCTGTCCACCGGCCAAAAATGGTTCGTCCTTTTGCTAATGTTCAATTAAAAGTTGTCTGTTTCATTTTTTCATTATTGATTCTAATTGTGCTATTTTGTTTCAATCACCAGTTATGATGAGTTTATAAGTTAGTATTTCTTTTGCTGATTTAATACAAAGGAAATAAACCCCCGGTATTTGGGAAAGGTTAATTTGGATATTAGAATCCCTGACTCCTCTTTTCTCGAAAACCATCCTGCCGTTAATATCGATCATGGAGATATTCAGGGCCTCCGTGCTGGCTCTTTGAATATTTACCAATCCGCTGGTAGGATTAGGGAACACTAGATGTCTTTCCGGGATCTTTTCGGCAATAGAGGTTGTAATACAACCGGTGAAATACAATTTAATGAGACCATCAATTTGCTTCCTGATCTCCACGCCATAGTTATCCATATCATAGTTGGCTAAGGTAGCGTCATACCGGGGATAGTGAACAGGATCTTTTTGAATACGAAGTTTATCGTACCAAGGCTTAAATTCCGCAGCAGTATTTGGCGTCAGGTCTTTATAATGATTTAGCAAGTGCAAGATTGAATCACTGCAAGGCAAACCTGATAATTCTTTCCTTAATGCCTCTGAAGGATGCAAGCCGTAAAATTGCATAAGGGGTGCCATATTAACATTAGAACCATAAGAAGCTGCAGCAATTACATTATCCGGGGTCACCTTCATCCAGTCCTTAGAAGGATGTGCATTCCAGTGATCATAAAATGTTTTGTTCATTTCGTATACGGATGACCAACCGAACAGATTCGCCATCTGAATGTACTTGGCATGCCCGCGATGTTGATACCGCAACTCATCACACACCAGTTTATCCATGGTAGGGTCGCATCCCATAGGGAGATTGGTTCTGAAATTTTTGGCTATCATCCAGTCCATCGTAGCTTCATCTAAGTTCAAATACTCCCCGAACGAAAACTTGAAAGCATTATCCATGGACAGACCATATAGTTCCCGGTAGATATACACTGCATTCAAATGGATGATGCTTTCTACTTCGTTTGGAAGTGTCGGATGAAGTGCCCCATGTCCCATTTCATGAAAGGTGATATAGATTGGTGAGTCCCAAAAATCTGGTTTCAGGACTTGGGTAGGTAAAAGAGCTTCATTTCCTAAAGGGCCAAAAGGCGCTTTTTCATCGCCAATTATCTGTGGGTACCCGGTACCAAAAGCATTACTGGGTAGGCGGGAATCGACCAGAAAGTATTCTGCCCTGGCTCTCTTAAATGGTCGCCCCCCCACATATTGGTAACCATCCTGGATGGCATCCCATTGTTTCATCAGATCAGTGGGATCCTTGATCAGAGCTACGTGATTTAGCGGTAATGTCATCATGTACTTATCTGACTCCAAATCAACCCATTCCACATGATGATCCTTCAGGTCTGATTGCCAGTTGGTTGGGTTGGATTCGCGTCCACTTCTCCAGGAAAAATAGGGCGACTTAACCGCCCCACTGATTGTTACATCAAACCATCCGAAGTTGGAGGACTCTGTCAATTTAATATAAATGCCTCCTCCAAAAGGGCTGACAATTTGGGTAGAGGCCGTCTTTAGCGGATACGTTTTGGCCATTCTGTTAAAGCGATTGGTCAAAGCTAAAGAGCTGTGATCGGCATCATGAGCCCCGATCATTACTTTCAAACCTTTATCAACCAAACTTGTTGGTATAGTAATAGTTACGATTTCACCTGGCGGAGCATAATACCCAGTGGGCCTTCTGACATCCCATAAATCGGCTGCAATCCTTGCGGCTGGAACATGGCTGTATACCCCGTTAATTTTAACTGTAGCATTTGTAATACGTTCGGCTTGGGCAGACACCGGCCCGGGAAATATTTCAGAGAATTCGAATACAATACCAGCTAGGCCAGGTACCTTTTCTACGGTGTATTGATCATCAAAAATCGATTGTTCTAAAAAAATAAGTAGTTGGGATTCGGGCAACATGTCGACCTGTGCTACTAGATTTCTGTCTTGATACACTGGCGGATAATTCAGTTCATAGGCGCGGATAAAGCCAGAGATTTCACTTGAAACCAAATCATGGTTGCTGAAATAATTTAAAAAAATGTCATTTAAGTAATCCCTACGCTGCTGAACTGAAAGCAGGCTGCTGCCGCTCACGTGTTTTGTCATGGCTTGTAGAGCCGTTATAACCCTGTTTGTGTTGCCGGCTTGTCTGGGAGAATAATAAACCAGTTTGTCCAATGCAGCGGTAGATGTCCAGGTATTCGGATCAAAGGCCATGTCAGCAGCCTGGCCTTCGTGCCAGCCATAAAACCATGGATTGGTCTTAAATGATTTCAACATAGAATGCCAATCGTAGTAATTATCGAATGCTACACTGGTATACTTTCCATTCACGGTCGTCGTCCAATTCTTGTTTTTAAAGTCCATAATGAGTCGTACATGAATGGTTTCTCCAGCCAGATGGGTACCTACTATGGTCGCATTATGCCCAGGATGATTGGGAACGCCCCTGTTAAATCCGCCATCTGAATAGGAAAATAAAATCTCATAATCATCGATACTGCTAAATTCATTATGCACGACATACAAGCTGAAACCAGGTTCATTGGCTTGGCTCTGACAATTGACGAGGTCCTTGAAGCCCTTACCTGATCCTACATTCTTAATGATGAATGAGAAAGATATCTCAAGACTTTGACCTGTATCAATTTTGTCTATTAAGGATTGGGGAAATTGTATGCCCTGGATGGAGTCCAGTAAGATTTGATACCCACTACTCGCGGTGATATATTTCGCGTCTTTGGTTGAGGGAACTCCTGCTTCCAAGTAGATGGCGTGATGACCACCGATCGAATCCTTCAGGTTGTTGTTAAAGTCGTAGGTCGCAATTTGCGCTTGAACATTCCCGGGATAAAACCCTGAATTGGATAAAATGCAAACAAGGATAATGTATTGTACTTTCATGTCTTTAAATAATTCGTTTTATGAAGAGGTCATACGTTGTCTTACTATTCCCGTGTTCCGGTCATAGGCCGGCTGCTTTCTGCCCTTTTTCATATTGAGCCAGGATCGCTGCGATTTGCGTCTTACTAAATCTTGACTTTTTCATCTGAGCACAAATTACACTTTTATTGCACCTTTTTTTGAGAGCTTTCTGAAGCATTTATTGGTGACTGGTAACGTTTGACGACCAAATATATGTGCCTAAACTGCTCTACTATCAACGGATTGGAGGTGAAACTTGAACCTACCACAAAACTGTCATACGAAGCACTGCACCCGCCATTACGCCAAACCGCTTTTGCCGGTTCGGTGTTCTTTTGGAGACGGCTTGAATCACAGGGCGTTAAATTTGCCGCCCGGCTAAAATAAAACCTAAACCTATAGATTTAAAGACATTAGCTTAAATTTTTTAAATGTGTGGGATTATTTACTGTTTGCAGCCGGATATTAAACCATTTGTTGTCGAAAGTAGCCGGATATATCCGTTTGTAGCCGGAAACAAACGAATATTAGACATTGTGTTCATGGGGCGCTGCAATCTGAATGGCAATCGGCTCCCACTCCCGAGGCGAAGATATCGGCACGCGGGGTTGTCATACACCCTTTCCTGCCCGGCTTCATTGAATTCCGGGTATTTATCTATTTTTAACCAATAATACCGCCGGTATGTAACGGGCAGGAAGGGTAATAACTACCATTATTATGAAACAGGATGCATGCTTGACATTGCCCCTAATTATCCTCATCGGCTTCAGCGCATTTGCCCAGCAAACCAGCATTGCAGATAAAATAGATAACAAAACCTTTAACCCTTCCACATTGCTTTGGTACGATACCCCCGCCAAAAAATGGGATGAAGCCCTGCCGGTGGGAAATGGGCGGTTGGGCGCCATGGTATTTGGAAAATACGGGGAAGAGCGGATCCAGTTGAATGAAGAGACCTATTGGTCGGGTGGGCCTTATTCCACCGTTGTAAAAGGCGGCTATAAAGTCTTACCTGAAATTCAGAAACTGGTCTTTGAAGAAAAATATTTAGCTGCTCACAATCTTTTTGGCAGAAACCTGATGGGTTACCCTGTGGAGCAGATGAAATACCAGTGCCTGGCGAACCTGCATTTATTTTTTAAAAACCAGGACAGCGTAAGCCATTATAAAAGGTGGCTGAATATGGAAGATGGCATTTCCGGTGTGGCCTATTCCGCGAATGGGATCAGGTATCAACGTGAGGTATTTGCATCGGCACCCGACCAGTTTATTGTAGTACGGATAACGGCCGATCAACCCGGCCAAATTTCTTTTACAGCCAACCTTCGCGGAGAAAGAAACCAGGCGCACTCCAACTATGGCACGGATTATTTCCAAATGAACCCCTATGGCAACGATGGCTTGGCGCTGACCGGAAAGTCCACGGATTATCTGGGTGTGGAGGGAAAGCTGAGGTACGAGGCAAGATTAAAGGCCCTGCCTGAAGGAGGCACGATGAAAACAGACGGCGTAGACCTGGTAATTGAGAATGCCGATGCGGTGACTTTGTATTTTGCGGCCGCTACCAACTTTGTTAACTATAAAGACGTCAGTGGCAATCCCCATCAGCGGGTGAATGATTATTTCAAGGGGATTGAGGGTAAATCGTATCCTGCCATAGCTGAGTCGGCTACAGCTGATCATAATAGATATTTCAGCCGGGTTTCGCTTCAATTGCCCAAGACTGCAAATTCTTATTTACCCATTCCGGAAAGAGTAATAAAAATCCAATCCGAACCCGACCCTTCCTTTGCGGCTTTAAGTTACCAGTTTGGCCGCTACCTCATGATTGGTTCATCCAGGCCCGGCACGGAACCTGCCAACCTGCAGGGCATCTGGAACGACAATATGAATCCCTCCTGGGATTCCAAATACACCACCAACATCAATACCGAAATGAATTACTGGCCGGTGGAGAGCGGCAACCTTTCTGAATGTGCCGAACCTTTGTTTCGCATGATCAGGGAGTTGAAGGATCAGGGTTCACAGGTTGCAAAAGAGCACTATGGAGCGAGGGGCTGGGTGTTTCACCAGAATACGGATCTCTGGAGGGTGGCGGCTCCGATGGACGGGCCCACCTGGGGAACTTTCACAGTGGGCGGCGCCTGGCTTTGTACCCATTTGTGGGAGCACTATCTGTACTCTTTGGACAAAACTTTTTTAAAAGAAGCCTACCCGCTTATGGAAGGGTCTGTACAATTCTTTATGGATTTTTTAGTACCGCATCCCAACGGCAAATGGCTGGTCACCAACCCTTCCACTTCACCCGAAAACTTTCCGGATGGCGGGGGCAACAAACCTTATTTTGATGAGGTCACCGCAAGCTTCAGGGAAGGAACCACCATTTGCGCCGGTTCATCCATTGATATGCAGATCCTTTACGACCTGTTTGGTTATTACCTGGAGGCGTCTAAGGTTTTAAGCAAGTCGGATTCATTTGTCCAAAGGGTAAGAACGGCGAGAGATAAATTGGTGCCGCCTCAAATCGGGAAGGACGGCACTTTGCAGGAATGGGCTGACGACTGGAAATCGCTTGAAAAAAACCACCGGCATTATTCGCATATGTATGGCTTATACCCCGGAAAAATATTGTATGAAAAAAGAACCCCGGCCCTGACGGAAGCTTATAAAAAAGTCCTGGAGGAAAGAGGGGATGCCTCTACCGGATGGTCCCGCGCCTGGAAAATGGCTCTGTGGGCAAGATTAAAGGACGGCAACCGGGCCAATAAAATTTACAAAGGCTATTTAAAGGACCAGTGCTGTGTTTCCATGTTCGCCTTATGCGGCAGGTCCCTGCAGGTGGACGGAAGTTTTGGTGTGACGGCTGCCATCACCGAAATGCTGATGCAGTCTCATGATGGATTTATACAATTATTGCCCGCATTGCCTGATGAATGGAATGAAGGGAATTTTAAAGGAGTTTGTGCAAGAGGGGCCTTTGAACTGGAATTTGGCTGGAAAAGCGGGGCCATTACGAAGCTGAGCATTTTATCCAAGGCAGGGGAAGTGTGCCGGATTGAATGGAGGCCGGGATTAAATATCAGCAATAACGGAAAAAGGATTGAATTTAAAAAACTTGCAAATGGGCTTGCGGAATTTCAAACTGTAAAAGGGTTTGTTTACCAGGTTGAGTAACTCCAATGGAATAATAAAAATGAATATGATTAAGGGCGGATATTTATACACAGCGGCTTTTTTGATCGCTTTTTTATGGGAAGGTAGTCTTCTTGCGCAAACTAAAGCACTCAGCCTGGAGGATATTTATACCCATAACCTGTACCGGTCAAAGGGTATCGGGCCATTGCGCTGGATGAAGGATGACAAAAGCTATTCGACTTTGGAGTATAATGCCGCTTCAAACGGGAATGATCTTGTTCGCTATGATGTTTCGGATGGAACAAAATCAGTACTTGCCGGTGCCAATCAACTGGTGCCCGCCGGAGCGTCCAAACCACTTATTGTTGAGGATTATGCCTGGTCCGGGGATAACCATAAGCTGCTGATCTTTACCAATACCCGGAAAGTATGGCGCTACCATACCCGGGGCGATTACTGGGTGCTGACCCTCAGCGATGGAAAATTAAAACAATTAGGCAGGGGACTGGAAGAGGCTACCTTGATGTTTGCCAAATTTTCCCCGGATGCCGGAAGAGTAGCTTATGTAAGCAAAAACAATATCTATGTAGAGGATCTTGCTACGGGGAAAATCATTCCGCTTACAACGGACGGCGGAAAGGATGTCATCAACGGGACCTTTGACTGGGTGTATGAAGAAGAGCTGGAATGCCGCGACGGTTTTCGATGGAGCCCCGACGGATCGCAAATTGCATACTGGCAATCCGATACCCGGGGAGTGGGGACCTTTTATATGATCAATAATGTGGATTCCAACTATTCGGTACCCATTCCATTGCCTTATCCCAAAGTGGGTACCACCAATTCTGCAGTGAAAGTGGGTGTGGTGCCGTCAACAGGTGGAAAAACTAAGTGGTTTGCAATACCCGGCGATCCCCGTAATCATTACCTGGCAAGAATGGATTATATCCCGGGTTCGAATGAAGTGTTGATACAACAATTGAACCGGTTGCAGAATACCAATACGGTTTGGGTCGGCGACACCAAAACCATGGGCCTGAAAAATATTCTGACCGATCGGGACGAAGCATTTTTGGATATACACGATAATACGGTGTGGCTGGATAACAACCGGTCCTTTACCTGGACCAGTGAAAAGGATGGCTGGCTGCATTTGTATAAAGTGTCCCGGGACGGTAAATCCATGCAGCTCATCACCAAAGGAGATTTTGACGTGGTAAACATTAACTGCATCGATCCCGTCGGCGGTTATGTTTATTACATCGCATCGCCCGGAAACTTCACCCAGCGTTATCTTTATCGCAGCCGGCTGGACGGAACCGGGGAAGCCGAAAGAGTGTCTCCAGGGAACATGGCGGGGCAGCATACCTACCAGATGTCCGCCAACGCAAAGTATGCCATACATGGCTTTGAAAATGCATCCACACCCCGCCGCATCTCCCTCATCAACCTGGCCAACCATGCAGAAATGAAATTGCTGGAAGACAACGCGGTTTTAAAAGGAAAAATGAATGAGCTCGGCCTTCGCCCAAAAGAATTTTTTAAAGTGGATATCGGGGAGGTGGTCCTGGATGCCTGGATGATAAAACCCATAGCATTTGATCCGCTGAAAAAATACCCGGTCCTCTTTCATGTGTACGGGGAGCCGGCCGGTTCCACCGTCCAGGACAACTGGGGCACGGGCGATAACCTCTGGCATCAGTACCTGGCAAATGAACTGGGTTGTGTAATAATAAGCGTTGACAACCGCGGTACAAAGGTGCCGAGAGGAAGGGCATTCCGAAAATGCATTTACCGGCAGATTGGTTTGCTGGCTGCGGACGATCAGGCTGCTGCTGCAAAAAGGATCATGAGCATGTATCCTTTTATCGATCCTGCTCGTACCGGAATCTGGGGTTGGAGCGGCGGGGGGCAAATGTCCCTGCATTGCATCTTCCGGCATGGCGATGTATACAAATCGGCCATCGCGGTTTCCTTTGTCTCCCATCAGTCGCTTTATGATAATGTTTACCAGGAAAGGTATATGGGACTTCCGGATGATAACCGGGAAGGATACCGGGAGGGCTCTCCCGTAACCCATGCGAAAAAATTAGAAGGAAACCTGCTTATCATGCACGGTACGGGGGATGACAATGTGCACTATCAGAATTTCGAGATACTGGTGAACGAATTGATAAAACACAATAAGCTCTTCAGCACGATGTCCTATCCCATGCGGGATCACGGCATCAGCCAGGGAGTGAACACCACGCTGCATCTGCGCAGAACCATGGAACAGTTTTGGAAGAAGAATTTGTAAATTAATGCCTGAAATCATGAGCACTTTTCCCAGCATATTCAATGATGTCATCGGCCCGGTCATGCGTGGCCCTTCCAGTTCTCACTGCGCCGCATCCTTGCGCATCGCCCGACTTTGCAGGGATTTGATGGATGAAAACATCCAAGATATCCTGATTGAATTTGATCCCAATGGCTCTTTGGCCACCACCCATAAAAGCCAGGGATCGGACATGGGTTTGTTCGGAGGTTTCCTCGGATGGGAAGCCCATGATGAACGCCTTCCCGAATCGGACTATCATTTGGCGTCAGCCGGAATCCATGTAACCATCCACATCGCTGACATTGGCAACAGCCATCCAAATCTTTACCAGATTACCTTATCCAACCCAAAAGAGACAAGAAAACTCACGGCCATCTCCACCGGCGGGGGGATGATTGAGGTAACGGCCATTGATGATATTCCCGTTTCCATGGCAGGGGATTATTTTGAAACATTAATCTATTGTGATCAGCCTGAAAATATTTTATCCTTCTTAAAAGCATCCGTCGAGTACGATGAAATAGAGGTTCACCGCGGTGCGGTTTGTTTCATTGAGCTCAAATCGCAGGCTTTTCTGGATGCAGCATTGAGGAAAGAACTCCAGGGAATGGAAGGCGTTTTGTTTATCAAACAGCTTCATCCGGTATTGCCGGTAATGGCCAGGATAAACTTAAAAGTTCCTTTTATCACCTGCGATGAAATGCTGACCTATAATCAGGGCAGGAACAAAGCGCTCTGGGAGCTCGCAGTGGATTATGAAATGGCCAGGGGAAATATTTCGGCTGGAGAAGTGATGGAAAAGATGAGGAGCATTGTTCGCATCATGCAACAAGCGGTGCACTCAGGACTAAAGGGCACCCAATATGAAGACCGCATACTCCCAAGCCAGTCTCCTCATTATCAAAAACAATTCAAAGCCGGCAAGTTGGCCGGGGGGGATGTGATCAACCGCATCGTCATGTATGTCAGCGCCATCATGGAAGTGAAAAGTTCCATGGGGG
The DNA here is from genome assembly GCA_964405735.1 of uncultured Saprospiraceae bacterium. Lineage (GTDB taxonomy): Bacteria > Bacteroidota > Bacteroidia > Chitinophagales > Saprospiraceae > JADJLQ01. The sequence continues at coordinate 17,684 of CAYOPD010000082.1, forward strand.
TGATTGTAGCCGCGCCAACCGCCGGCAGTTGCGGAGCTTTGCCCGGCGCACTGATTGGCATGGCGCACTCCTTAGAACTATCCGAAGACGAATTGGTAAAAGCCATGCTATCCGCCGGGTTGATCGGTGTGTTCATTGCTGCCCATGCAACCTTTGCCGCCGAGGTAGGGGGTTGTATGGCTGAAACCGGTTCCGGGGGCGGCATGGCGGCCGCAGCCCTCGTGCAGATGCAGGGTGGCAGTTTGGCCCAATCTATTGCAGCGGCGTCGCTGGCCTTGCAAAATTCACTCGGCATCATTTGCGATCCTATCGGCAACAGGGTAGAAGCTCCCTGTCTGGGAAGAAACGTAATGGCCGCTTCCAATGCGCTGTCCTGTGCCAATATGGCATTATCGGATTACGAACACCTGGTTCCGCTCGATCAAGTGATTGATACCATGAAAGCTGTTGGGGACCGGATACATCATACGCTTCGTTGCACCAATTTAGGCGGGCTGTGCATAACCCCTGCCGCCAAAGCCATTGAAGCAAAACTGGAACAGCAACAGCTAAGCTTTTATAAAAGCTGCTAGCGCCTGCTGTTTGTCAGGCAGGACTATGTAAAGATTTTTGCCTTCTATGACTTTGATGAAGATTTCTTGTCCTGGGAAATAATAAATGCTCCTGGTCCATTAGGGATTTAATATCAAGACCTGGTAGCCTGCCTGGCACAGAAAGGGATTCAACCCTCATAGAAATAAAAAACCTTCCAGGTAGTTATAACGTCATACATCCACTATGAACTGGTTAACTGGCTAACTGACCACTGATCCCTGACACGGACTACCAGGCTGCGCACAAATATGTTAACTTGCTTACTGATCACTGATCCCTGATTGCTGATTGCTGAT
>CAYOPD010000083.1:0-18410 GCA_964405735.1 uncultured Saprospiraceae bacterium
TTTACCGGTGGAAATGAGACCCAATCCTTCCGCATCGGGGCTTCCGACCTCAGAGGTACTACCATATTGCCCAATACCGGGTTTGATCGCACCAACGTATCGCTGGCCGCAAACTCAAAATTTGGTAAGAAGATCACCCTGGACGCAAAAGTCCTTTATTCCCTCGAAAAAAATAAAAACAGGCCCACCCTATCCGACTCACCCGGAAATGCTATTCAAAGCGTTTGGAAAGTTGCTGGAAATCAAGACATTACGGCATTAAGAGGTGATCCGAATAAAATTGGAGCCATTGCTCCAGGTGCAATTCCCGCCCCGATGTTATCCTACTGGGGCAGAATTCCAGGGGAAGAATTGCAGGTAAACCCTGTAAATGACCAGTGGAGCTCTGGTGCCTATTGGGCTGCCTATCAGTTTATCAATAATGATAAAAGAGACCGGGTGAATGCTTCAGGCCGCTTAAAATACGATATTACTCCTTATCTGTATGTGGAAGGCCAGATCGGTTTGGATAAATATTCACGTCGTGGCACAGCATTAACTCCTCAAGGAACGGGTTATAACCGCGGTGGTAACATCAATGAAGGGATTGACCGGGTCCAGGAAATAAATGCCCAGTATACGATTGGTTTTAATAAAACCTTTGGAGATATCTCTGTTAACGTGTTTGGAGGTGGCAATAAGATGATCAGGGAATCTGAGAACATCAACGTCAACAGCAACGGATTTAACGTGCCTTTCTTTGCTGCCATCAACAACGGGGTTCAAAGAACCTTCGGTTATGGATTTAATAAATTGGGTATCAATTCCTTATTGGGACAAGCCGAGATTGGTTATAAAGGTTATTTATACCTCACCGGTAGTGCACGTAACGACTGGTTTTCAGTGTTAAATCCGGAAAACAACAGCATTCTTTACCCTTCAGCCCAGTTGAGTTTTGTAGTGTCTGACGCTTTCAGGGGTTTGCCTTCCTTCATCAGTTATGCCAAGGTAAGGGCTGGTTGGGCCCAGGTAGGAAATGCTACCGTTGGTGCTTATAATACCAGTGTTACCTACGGTTTGAATAGCAACTCCCATGTAGGCACCACCCTGGGTGGATTTGCATTTGCCATAGGGCAAGGAGGAACAATCCCGAATCCCAATTTACTTCCATTGACTTCTACGGAAATAGAGTTTGGAGCCGATCTTCGTTTATTCAAAAACAGGGTTACTTTGGACCTTACCTATTATTCTCAAAAGACGACCAACGATATCCTGAATGCCACGATTTCTTATTCTGCTGGGTTTAATGCCACAGCCGTTAACCTTGGAAAACTTCAAAACAGGGGTTTCGAAGGTTTGATCGGGGTCACCCCGGTTCAGGGTAAAGTAACCTGGGATGTATCGCTCAACCTGGCCAAGAACAACAATAAAGTAGTCTCCCTGATTGCCGGTTCCAAGGAATTGGTGCTTGAGGAGCCCAGGACCCGCAACGTATTTATTAAACATATCGTAGGTTATCCCTATGGCATGATCACCGGCAGGGTTCAGAGAAAAGACGCCAGCGGCAACCTGGTATTTGATGCTTCGGGCAGTCCCGTAGGAGATCCCAATTACCAGATCATTGGCAATGGTGTGGCCGATCTCACCGGTGGTTTAAACAATACCGTATCCTGGAATAATTTTACGGCATCCGCCCTGGTTGATTTCAAATTTGGCGGTGATATCTTTTCCGGTACAAATATGAGGTTGACTCAATGGGGGTATCATAAACAATCCCTGATTGGACGCCAGGGAGAAGCTCCTCTGACCATTAAAGGGGTAGTTCAGACCGGCACCAATGCCAGCGGCCCGATCTACGAACCCATACAAAAGACCCTGACTCCCCAGGAAGCACAGCGTTATTGGTCTACCACCGGCAGCGAACAAAATGGAACGGCAGATCATTACCTTTATGATGCTTCATTTGCCAAGCTTCGCCAGGTTACCATCGGGTATACCTTTCCCAGAAGCATCATCGACAAAACGCCGTTTGAAACCCTTACGCTTTCTTTCGTAGGAAGGAACCTCGCCATTCTTCATAAGAATATCGATAACGTCGATCCGGAGTCTTCATATACGGTGAACAATTCACAGGGATTGGATTATTTCGGATTCCCGTCCACCCGCAGTTATGGATTTAATTTAAAAGTAGGGTTCTAAAAATTTAAATCAGACAAGAAATGAAAAAAGTATTATTTATAGCGATTGCAAGTCTTTTGTTTGCACAGTGCAATACAGACGAATTGCAGGACCTGAACATCAATCCGCAAGCCGTCAATCAGATCGATCTCAATTTCTTATTCTCAGCGGCCTTATTGGGGATTGCGTCCCAGGGATCATCCGGTGACAACCGTTATACCGACTGGCGTACCAATATCGGCATGTGTGGTTTTGCCATCCAGCATTTTGGTGCAGCCGGCGGCATCTCTCCCGGTGATAAATACACGGACAATGGGGAAACCCGCGCTTGTATCTTCGAGTTTTCTTATCGGGACCAGTTAAAAAACATCGCCGAAGTTTTGAAACAAACCGCAGACGGTGGTTACGATGCTGGAAATAAAAACAACATGCGCAATGCAGCACGTATTCTCAAGGCCTGGACCTATGCGCGCCTGGTGGATTTCTACGGTAATGTTCCTTATACGGAAGCAAATAAAGGAACGGATGGTTTGTTTTTCCCCAAATACGATGACGGCAAAGCCATTTATACCGATGTATTGAAGGAACTGGATGAAGCTGCTGCTGCCCTGAATGCAGCAGATAAAGACCAGGCCAGTTTTGCCAAAGCCGACTTTGTTTACAAAGGCGATGTGGCTAAATGGAAAAAATTCGCTTATTCCGTCATGCTGCGGATGGCCATGAGGGCTTCCGATGCCGACGCTGCTCTGGCAAACACCTATGTGGCTAAGGCTGTTGCGGGAGGCGTCATGACCAGCAATGCGGACAATTTCGTAGTGCCGATGTCCATTGGGCCCAGTGAATGGACCAATCAGAATGGAATTTCCCGCGCCTTTTACCCTGGCGATGGCGGACAACCTGCGATTTTGGGACAAACGCTGATCAACTTCCTGAAAGGAACGGATAAAACCACGGTTGCCGATGACGATCCAAGGCTGATGATCATCAGTGGAGGTATTGCCACCTGGACAGCCAATTCTTATACCGTGATCGAAGGAGATCCTTTAAAACAAAAGGGTGTGCCTCATGGTCTGGACAAAGCCGATATCGATGCATTGGAAGGAAAAAATGTGAATTTTGATGCCGAATACAGCAAGATCAATTTTAAACTGATGCAGGACGACGAACCTTATATGATCATGAATGCAGGGGAAGTTGAACTGTTGCTCGCTGAAGCCAAATTAAAGAATATTGGCGCCGGGGGCATCTCCGGGACGGATAAGCAGCATTATGAGGCCGGTGTGAAACTCGCCTGCCAGATGTATACGGTTTATGATGCGAGTTTGACGGTATCCGATGCTGCCGTTGCTTCATACCTGACCACTTATCAGTACAATGTTCATAAACCGGCCATCCAAATGATCGCTGATCAGCTTTGGGTAAGTAAGTTCTTGAACTGGTATGATGCCTGGTCCGACTGGAGGAGGTTGGATTTCCCTGTATTAAAAGCCGCTAATCACCCGAGCAATATTACGGGTGGTACGATTCCGGTCAGGTTACCCTATCCAACCAGTGAGACGGCGAGCAATCCCAACCTGAAAACAGGGGGAGTGACGCCCGATGCCTATACTACCAAAGTATGGTGGGATAAAAAATAGGATTGTAAAGTTTTTTAAGACAAATTCGAAAACCCCCGTTGCGAAAGTGACGGGGGTTTTTTATTGATGGGGATTGCCAGATACAGCATTTGAAGCTGGAAAGTAAGATGGCTAAACCACCGTGAATTTTTAAATCTTGCTTATTTTAGGAGGGTCAACATCCTGATATGAAAATGCCTTTTTGGGCTGCTTTTGCTGCGCCTGTCTTCTTGATTTTATTGATCCGGTGTTCACCGCCCAATCGGGAAAATAATTCCCCTAATCCACCAGAGGTCAATTTGGAGGTAAGGCCCCCTGATTATACAGGGGATTCGACGGAAGCTTTCGACCTGCTTCACCGCTGCGAAATTTATGCTTATATGTTCAGCATGGACACGGCCCTGATCCTGGCAAAGGAGTCGGTGAAGCGTTTTGAGGATTTGTACCAGTATACCCGGGATACCTTGACCATGGCTTATTATGCCGACAGTTATTTTAACCTGGGCTACCTATACCAGTTGAAAAATCAAAACGACAGTGCATTCAAATACCTGAATATTTCCCTGGACCTTTGTAAGAGGCATTTGGGCGAAGACCACCTGATTGCCACAAAATGCCTGATCAAAATTGGTAATTGTTACCGTGAATACGGCGATTTGGTAAAGGCCAAACTACATTTCCTAAAAGCTTATGAAATCCGCATTCGTACGATGGACAGCCTCAATACCTTTTTGGTAAACATTAACAGTGTCATGGCCGCATATTACTGGCATATGGGCGATGTCTACAACGCGGATATCTTCGCTACGCGTGAGCAATCCCTGATCCGGAGATTATATGACTATTTTGTGGTTCAGCATCCTCACATTTCAGATGCAGTATTTTACAAAAAATTTTTGGGTACCGGCAACCGGCCTCCGGTGGTACGCAATTTATTGTTGTCCAATATTCCCAGGATGTACATGACAAGTACATTAAACCTGGCAAGAAGGTTTCTGGACAATGGAGAACCGGAAAAAGCCGAATACTATGCAGCTATTGCAGATTCCCTTCAGAAAGAGCACGATCCGGACAATGCGAGATTGCGGCAAGGCGTGCTGAACATTCAGGCCAATATTCACCTGTACAAAGGAGAAAAGAATCAGGCTGAGAAACTTTTGCGGGAAATCGAATACTGGCCTACAGGCCCCACCATTCCGGCAGCACTAGCTGACTCTTATTTCGGAATCGGTAAATACAACGATGGGTTACGTGTGATTGACAACGTATTGGCAGAAACTCAAAATCTAACCAAATTCAATGAATTTAATCTCCTGGAAGTTAAAGCCAGGGCACTATATTTAAGCGGAAGGGATGAGGATTGTCTGAAATTTTGTTCGGATATCTTAACTCATCGTTTGCGTTTAAACGTCTCCAGCCGGGATACGCAGCCGATACCCTGGCAACAATATACGGGCTTTGAACTCATGCGGATTCAGGCTTTTCTCAGGCCATGGATCCAAAGCCTGACCCGGATGGGAATTCAGTTTAACGATTTGAAAATGCTGAATGAAGCCTATGGTCAGCTTCAGACCTTCCACGAATCCATGGTTTATATACAGGATCAATTGTATGTACGTGAGTCTAAAACCAACAGGGTCCAATACCTCTATCCCTTTTATGAAGATATGATGAACCTTTGCCTTAAGCTCTATCAATCAACCGGGAAAGAACAATTCGCCCATGATGTTTTCTATTTATCCGACCTGGTCAAGGCTTTCCAACTTAAAGAGATGCAGGAAAAGAAAAATTTAAGTACCACAGGTTCGGAAGGCAGACCGAGAACACAGGAAGAACAAATGAAACTGGACCTCGCTAACCTCCGGGACCAAATTCTTGAATTGGAAAGTACTGCACCCGCAATGGATTCCCTGAAGTGGTTTAATCTCAAAAAAGCACAGTCGGAGCTCACCGGTAAATTTGAATTATACGCAGCCGGGCATCCGACAGGAACTGCAAAGACATACAATCCATTTGTAAGGAAAGAATTTCCCATGCAACAGCTTCAGTCAAAGCTTCGTGAGCAAAGGGCGGAGCTATTGGATTATTTTGTAGGGCAAAAACATCTTTATATCCTATTGGTGAACGGGGATGGTTATACCTTTCAACGGCAGGAGCTGGACCCGGTCCGGATAAACGAATTAAACGGGCTGTCCAGACAGCTTGCGGAGCCCAAAACAAGTATAAACAATGACTCCGTAGCTTTTTATTCCAGCCGGCTGTTTGATTTTTTAATCCGTCCGGTTTATAGTTCGATGGAAGAAAAAAACTGGATCGTAGTTCCCGATCACTGGATTTCCGGAATCCCATTTGAATGTCTGCGGCCATCCCACGACGACACTTCCGCCATGTTACTGGCCAACCATATCATCCGGTATGAATATTCCAGCACCATGATACTTAACGAAGTCATTAAGCCGGAATCAAAATTAACCTATGCCGGATTTGCACCTCAATATGGCAATAAGGAGAATTATACTCAACGGAGCCTGGATTCAGTCATTACTTCCAGAGTACTTCTGGCCAACAGGGAAGCGCTTGGTTCCCTGACTTTTAATGAACCGGAAATAAAAGAATCAGCGGAAATGTGGCAAGGAGCAGCCTATACCGGTCCACGCGTCGATAAATCCATTTTCCTCCAGCAAGGCCCCAAAGCCAGAATTCTTCACCTGGCTATGCATGCCCTGACAGACAACAGCCACCCGGAATATTCTCAATTGATCTTCAAACAACCTGATGATTCCGGTTCCAGTGAAGCGTTGTTTGCATACGAATTGGCCCGTATACCGCTGAAAGCGGAATTGTCGGTGCTGAGTGCCTGCAATTCAGGAAGCGGTGAGTACCGTCATGGAGAGGGGATTTTATCCCTGGCCAGGGCCTTTAAAGCGGCAGGATGCCCCAATATTGTAATGTCCCTTTGGCAAGCCAACGATGCCAGCACCAGGGAAATTGTTGTCGGATTTTTCAAAAACCTGAGGGCTGGAATGGGTAAGGCTGACGCCCTGCGCAAAGCTAAGCTGGATTATCTTAAAAATACCTCACAGGAATTGAGACACCCATATTACTGGGCTGGCCTCGTCCTGGTGGGGGACAATGAACCGGTATTACCGGAAAATCCGAATGTTTGGGTTATTGGTCTGGCTGTAATTTTGTTCCTTTCCACCCTGCTCATTTATTTGGTCCGTCGCCAATATTCAATCGGATAGTTTTTTTTCGAGCTCCCGGCCTTTATCATACCATCTGCTCCCGGCCTCAATCCGGTTTAGATAATATCGCGCCTTTTCTATGTCTTCCAATTTCAACCAGCATAAAGCGAGGTACCAATTTACTTCAGGCAGATTATAGCTTGAAATGCCATTAAAAAGATCGATGGCTTCTGCGGGTTTATCCAATAGAAGCGACAACAAAGCCATTTGAAAGTCGATTCTTTGAGTCCTGAGAGCCTCCGGGATGGCCTCCAGGGTGACAAGGGCTTGATTTGCATGGCCCTCAATATAAAATTGATCCACTTCAATCAAAATGGAATCCAGGTAGGCCAGAGGGATTTGATTTCCCTGAGGAGCCCTGGCGGGAGCGAGATCAGGGCTCAGCGAAGCAGGAGCCTGCATATAAGCCATATATAATTCCTCCGGGCTTAAATTCTTTTTCCTGTTCAGGTAAATACCCAGAAAAACCAGGATGGAGAGGGTGACCGCCGTCACTACGACCAGGACCCAGCCCCTTCTTGGAGCAAGCCGCAAGGCCATAGACGTATTCACTGCTTCCATGGTTTGCCTGAAAGGGGACGGTGAATTCCTTAATGCCTCGTAAAGGGCCTGATTCAACCGGAGATACTCCTTACGTTCCGGATCCGTATTCAAGCCGTCTAAAAAACGGGCGCTTTCTTCCGGGTCCATTTGCCCCCTTAGAAAACGGTCTGCCGCTTCGTCCAATTCTTCAGCGCTCATCCTGGAAATTTTAATTCATGATAATGGGGGTCCTCTTTCACCAGCCTGAACAGTTTTTCCTTGCATTCGTATTTCCTTTTCCTGGTGCTGCCTTCGGAAATGCCTAGCAAACGGGCTATTTCAGAAATGTTTTTGTTCTCCGCAATGAACCAGTCCAGCAATTGACGGCATCCCTTGGAGAGCAATTGAATTTTTTCCGCGATCATTTTTTTCCGGTCAAGATCAGCAAGAGCTTCATACACCTCTTCCACCCCGGTTTGTACCTCTTGCGCGGGATTTGTTACTGGGTAGACGCGATTTTTTTTCCTCGCCTTCTTGGACCATTGGTAAAGGCAAACCTGGGTCAGGTAGGTTTTGAAGGCGGCACGGTCCAGGGAAAGGCCTCCGGATAACAATTTCCGGTAAATCGCTTCCAGGGCATCCATGAATACATCCTCGCCATCGGCCAGGGTTCCTCCCTGCCTGACGACCAGTTGCATTACAGAAGGCTTGCAGGTAGTGAAGATTTGCTCAATGACGCGGATATCTCCAAGGCGCAGGCCTTCCAGGATATGTTCATTTTCGGCTTGAATTTTTTTATTCAACGGTTCGTGTGATCCAGTTAAAGTTAAAAAAAAAGATTCAAACGGGTAACAATTGACCGCTTCAGGGTATATAAGACATCCAATCCAATGAATCATGAACCATTTGGACTATTCAACAAGGCCGGCAGAGCGGATTGTCCTGCCCTGCACTAAGGGATTTACCCTGATGGAACGAAGGCAAGTGCTTTGGCTCCGGTCAGACGGCAATTATTCCTGGGCACATTATGTTCACGGGAGCAAATCCATGCTTGGTTGCACGCTTAAGTACCTGGAGAGCAGGCTGCTTCCAGCTGGTTTTTACCGGATCCATCATCAATACCTGGTCAATCTGAACCATCTCCTTCGGTATGAAAAGAAGAACGGCGGTTGTGTCGTTATGGCCGATGGAACCATTTTGCCTGTATCCCGCAGCCGAAAACATCTGTTTTTGAAAATGATTTACCAATTCCAATAAGGGGCGATGGGTTACCACCGGATAAATTCCTTCACATAGAGTAATTGAATTTGATGGCATGAACCGTATTCCAATACCTATTCATGAAGGCATTGAATTTGTATTGCTGGAAGAAATACTTTATTTCCGGTCCGATGGCAATTATGCCATCATGTGCACCAGGGAGAAAACAACAAAATACACCCTGCGGTCCCTCAAAGAACTGGAGAGCCAACTCGACGGCCGGGGATTTTGCCGCATTCACCATGAATACCTGGTAAACCTGCTGCATATCGTCCGATATTACAAAGGGGATGGAGGCGAAGTCGAACTGGTAAATGGAGAGAGGTTAAGCGTTTCCCGGGGGAAAAAGGCCAATCTGATCCGGGACCTCAGACTGGATGGGGAAAATAGCTAAGGACCTCATCCTGCCGGGATCCCGGAAACAGGCTGAACAGGATATGTCATTTTTAAAACCGGTTACGCCTTGTTTTCTGCCGGTTATCAATATTCTGCCGCAATACGAAAAAGATGGCACAAATTTGAATTAACTTAGCAAGACCCCTGCTTTTGAAACACTTTATTCCATTTTGATGCGGACACCATACTCAATACCCATATATGCTAAGAATCCCAATTCCCATTCATCACGGTTATGAATTTGTCTTTGCCAGCGATATTTTGTATTTCCAGGCGGATGGTAATTTTTCAGTCGCAATTTGCAAAGAAAAAGAATACACACAATCCACCCTTCCCTTGAAAGACCTGGAGCAAAAACTGCAGTTTTCCGGGTTTTGCCGTATCCATCACAAATACCTGGTCAATGTGGACCACATCATCCGTTATTTCAAGGGGGATGGCGGCGAGGTGGTTCTCAGCAATGGCGAAAAGCTTGCTGTCTCAAGAGGGAAAAAAGAAAACCTGATCCGGGAATTGAAAATGAAAAAATCAGAATTGGAAAAAGGGTGAAACCGGATTCACTATGGAGCGGTCATTGATCAATGATGTCGTTGGCGGAAGGCCAGAAAACGACTCACCATGCCCATCCAGCCGGGAGGACGGCGGATTTCCGTAGTTGCATCTTGCTCACTTCTTTCACCGCCATATAATTCCTCAAAAAGTTTTCGAACATTTTTTTCCACCATGCCCCGGAAAGGAATCCTCGCCATGAGCCCATATAAGGCTGCATTGCCTTCTCCGGTTGCTCGCGGATGTTCGCGGGCAAATTCAATGGCAGAACGTAGATGATTGACGTATTGATCAATGACTTCTGCATTGGTAGGCATAATCGTAAGATGAATACAATCCGGATTTTGTTGCCGGTCAACCAACCAACCTTTCTTTTCGAGATAATCGGCAATGACAAAAATGTCCGGCCGATCGCCCTCGGTGGAGTAGGACACAATATTCATCACCGGATCCCCAATGATTTTAATTTCCGGGATTTTTGCCAACAGGGCTTTAAGCCGCCGGGTCGCCTCCATCAACTTCTGGGCCAGGGAAAGATATCCCGACTCACCCAAATGATTCATTCCGGCCCATGCTGCTGCAATCGCGCCTCCCGGTCGGGTGCCCATCAGGGTAGGAGAAATATAAATACCTCCGGGATAATCCGTGGTAATGATGAATTGGTGTTTCAAATAATCCATGCTCCGGTATAAAATGACCGAGGATCCTTTGGGCCCAAACCCAAACTTATGCACATCTGCGGATATGGAGGTCACTCCGGGAATCCGGAAATCCCAATGGGGAATTTTTATACCTATTCGTTCCATCCAGGGCAGCATGAAACCACCAATACAGGCATCCACATGAAAAGGAAGTCGGTGTTTTTCAGCCAGGGTGGCAATAGGGTCAATGGGGTCAAGGATCCCGTTGGGATAACTGGGTGCTGAGGCCACCAGAAGTATTGTATTTTTATTGATGAGTGCTTCCATTTCCGCGGGCTGGGCCCTTCTTCCTTCGTCCACGGGCGTCTTGTGCAACCGAATCCCAAAAAGATGGGCCGCCTTATCGAATGCCGGGTGAATGGTTTGGGGGGCAATGATCTCCGGGTTTTTGATATGCGGATGATGGTGCCTTGCCCATTCCCGGTAAGTATAAACGGCAAGCAAGACACTTTCTGTTCCCCCGGAGGACATCGTACCTACCGCTTTTTCATTTCCATGAAGCATACCTGCTGTCATCCGAACCACTTCCCGCTCCATGTTTTGAAGGCTTTTAAAGGCAAACGGATTCAGGTAGTTCTCGGAGAAAAATTCTTCATAAGCCTCCTTGAGCAAATGATCGTGTTCTTCTCCGGCATAATAGACCAGGCTCCAGGTTTTCCCTGCTTTCCAGTCTGCATCCTGCTGATGCCCTTCCCGCAATTTTTTCATCAGGTCGTATCTGGAAATGCCCCGGACCGGTAAAGAGTCAGGATGCGTTTTTGTTTTCATAGTCATTGGTGTTGAATGATTTCGACAGGATCAGGCATTGGATTTTTTGACATCCGATCCACGGCAAAGAGGAATATCAATCCAATACTGAACCACAGGCCCAAAACGAGGATGGAGTTTCGCATGCTGCCGGTCAGGTTGTCGAGATATCCCCACAGGATCAGTCCGCACATCATGGCAACTTTTTCACAAACATCATAAAAGCTGAAGTAGCCGGCGTTGTTTCCGGTTTTGGGTATAAATTTGGAATAGGTGGATCGGGACAAAGATTGGATACCGCCCATCACCATGCCTATAAAAAATCCGGCAATGTAAAAATGAAAGGGCCGGGTGATGAAATAACTGCCCACACAGATCAGGATCCAGCAGGCTACCGCCAGGATGAGGGCGCGAACATTTCCCGCCTTTTTTGAAATCCATGCAAAGATAAAAGCACCGGCAATGGCAATATATTCCAGCAGGAGTACCAGGATGATCAGGTTCATCATGTTGAGGTGGATTTCTTTTTCACCAAAAGAAGCCGCCATAAACATCACGGTCTGTACTCCCATGATGTAGAAAAAAAAGCCGGACAGGTAGGTGCGTAATTTTTTTTCCGTTTTCAGCCGGTGCCAGATTTTGATCAATTCCCGGTATCCATGAAGGAAGTATTTTTTTTCGGGTGTTTTATTATACAGGCCCCGGGGCAGTTTATGAAAAGTGATCTGGGCAAAACCCATCCACCACAAACCGGTGAGCAGGAAGGAGAGTCGCGGGAGCAGGGTATCGTCCGTGATGCCCAGCCGGTTTTGGTTTAGAATAAAGATCAGGTTAATGATGAGGAGGGTGGTGGAACCCAGGTATCCGTATGCATAACCCCTTGCGCTCACCTTATCCTGACGGTCTTCCGTGGCCAGGGCGGGCAGGTAGGAATTGTAAAAAACAATGCTGCCGGAATATCCTATGGTGGCCAGCATCATTCCACCCAGGCCGATTAAGACCACTGGGCTGCCCGTAAAGAAAATCAGGGACATACAACCGGCGGCGCCCAGGTAACAAAAAAACCGCATAAAATTTTTGTGGTTGCCCGAATAGTCCGAAATGGAGGACAACAACGGGGAGATGAATGCGATGATGCCAAAAGCGATACCCAGGTTGATGGAATAGGCCGCCGTATTTTCAATCTGAATACCAAAAAGGCTTATGCGGCTGAGGTCTCCTTGGCGGGTTACTGAATTGTAATACGCCGGAAATATGGCTGAAGTGATGACCAGGGCATATACTGAATTGGACCAATCGTACATGGCCCAGGCGTGAATCAGTTTTTTATCGTTTTTAGGGATCGCTTCAGGCTGCATAATCATTGGATATAAAAGTAGATTTTTGCACGATCAAAACGCTTCACCCAGGAAAAAATACAATCCGTTTTGCCTTTTGCCCGGACCGCCTGAATCTTTCCTCAGACCAAGGGCATAATCTATCCGGAGGTTAACCCTGGACTGCGTGTTAAACAAAATGCGTAAACCGCCACCGACAGCCAGGTTGAACCGGTCAAGACCGAAACCGGAAAGCGAGTGGAACACCTGTCCCCCGCTCAAAAAACCAACCACACCCAATCGTTTCCAAACTCTCCAGAAACTGGCAGAGTTGCCTTCCGGCCAAAAAGGCAAGCGGTATTCCGACTCGAAAGCCATCATATGCCGGTCCTGGTAGGTGCCTTTGAAATAACCCCTAATGAATTTCGGACCTCCCATCCTGGATAATGCCCTCATGGGAATTTTGTCATTCGTAAATTCCAAAGCCCCAAAGACGCGCAGCGCCAGGGTTTGATTTTTTAATGTATTAATGAATTTCCGGGCATCGACAGAGATCAGGCTGAATGAATAATCGCTGCCGAAGAATTTTGCATAATGCAGATTATTCAATTCTATGCTTGTGCCTTTTAATGGGTTTAATAGGGGTTTACGCGTATCGAACAGCAACTGGAAACCGATACCGGACCGCAACCCGGATACCTCTAAATTTTGAATGGACCCCGAATCTGAATTAACAAAATACTGTAATTCTTTCACCTTCATCCGGTATACATACTCCATATCGTATTGTAAACCGATGGAAAGACCGGAATTCAGCATTCGCAGAACTACAGGAGAGAATTTAAGCCGGTCTGAATCAAACAATAAATAATTAAAAGTATCCCGGGTGCCCTGCCCATTCGCCTGAAGGACCAGGGTTTTAGCATCGTTTCCTACGCCATAATTCCGGTCCGGGTAACGGTTAAAAAATGCTTCTCCCCGGCTGCGCCACCTGTTTCCGGAGGAAAAGACGTCCCACCGGGTTTCAAGGATGATTTGCCGGTTGAGGGAATAAATACCAATGAATTCTACATTTGAAACGGGCGAGGATTGGGTTTTGCCGGAAAGATTAAAATAAGTGATGCCAATAACCCCAAGGGTCAGTTTTGTTTCAGGGGAATAACTGATGGCTGGGAAAATATCCAGTTTTTTTATTTTATTTATTGCGCCACTGTCGTTTTGAAGATTATCTTGACCTGTTGCTATTAAAGGCATGATGAATAAAATCAAAACAGCCCACCGGACCATTTTTTAATTTAAGTATTATTCAAGATTATTCTGCTGATTTCAGGCAGGTTTTACCCTGATCTTAATGGTCCCGTTGAATGCCTGATTCCGATTTTAATTTGATCCATGCAATAAATCACAACCTGCAAGTAAGGAACAGGTATCCCGGATCAAGCGGAGACCGATGTTATAAAATAAACCTCAGCCCCAGCGACCAATCGGAATAACTGCTCTTTACCAGGTCGGAATAAAAACTCAATCCGGATTTATAATAAAGGGGCCTCTGGGCATTGAGAAAAACACCCAGGAAAGAAAGGGGTTGAATCTGGGCGCCCAGGCTGACCATGACAAACTGGGCTTCACGAACGAGCCTGCCGCCCTTGTAATTTTGTTCGTAGGCCCCCAGCCAGCTCAGCCCGGGGAAAACATAGAGTTTTTGATCAAGAAAGGATTTTACCAGGAAGGCGCTCAGGCCCGGGAAATGAGTTGTCCGGTCATTTTCTTCATTGGCAATTTGCAACAGATACCGGCCCTGCAGATAGAGGTAAAAGTCCGGGCTCAGGTTTTTAAGATAGGTGGCGGTCAATTCAGGTTGTATCCGATCGGCTCCGAGGAAGGACCTTGTTTCCTGTTCTTTGGCTACCGGGAAATGGACCGCGCCCTGCAGGGTCAGTTCCGGAACATTTTTAAAGGGTAGTGTCCTCACCCGGAGTCCAACCGATGAAACAGACTGGTAACTGAGCCCCGTAGCGTCCGCCGGGCCAAACACCTTAAAGGGAGAATTGCGTGCGTTTTCATCGAGCCGCAGACGGGAATACCTGACCTGAACACCCAGGTCCCAGCGCCGGCTTTCCGAAAAACCGTAATTAAGGTTCAGGTAGTTTTCCGACCTGGAAATGCGGTACCGGTCCAGCACGACCTTTCCAAACTGAGAAGTCACCCAATAGGAAGTCAGATTGCTGGTCGCCGTCACTTCCAGGCCATCCTTGGCAAGGATGACCGGGGAGATGTTTCCGAAAGAAAACCGTTCTTCTTCGGCCTCCTGCTGGGCGAAGGCAGCCCGGACCTGAAAATTCAGGATCATCAGAACCAGAAAAATCCGCGTGGCCATTTTTTTTATACAATACATGGTGACCTCCGGATTTATTTGCAATCGATCATAAAATTCGGATCGTTGAAAGCCTGCTGGTAGATCAGCAACTGCCGGTTGGTCGTGGTGGAGGTCGCCAGGATCATGTGGTTGCGTTCCCTTTTCCAGCCGGCTGCCGGGCTGCAGCCCAGTTGTTGAAAGGGTTTGTATGGAGTATCGTTGATGTTGATGAAACTGCCGATGAATTCCTCCGTGCCCAGGTTGCCGCTGGGATGTTTTGTACGGTCGATCCAGAAATGGACGAGGTTTTTATCCTTGTCCACCACCCCGAAAATGGGATTTTTATTATAAAGCAGTGCGGTATTGCTCCCGTTGCAGGTCGATTGTTCAAAGCTCTGGGTGGGATCGATGGAGCTGGTACATTTGCCTTTAGGGTCCTTTAAGAATTTAAACCAGATGCAATAGTCCGTGTTCTCCGGACATAACCAGGCATTTTCCAGGGAAGGCGGAAAGGGAGGAAGGGGGCTGATGGGAATAAAGATCTGCGGGATGGACGGGGGAATAAAACTTTTATTTGCATTAAAAAAGGAAGCCGGGACTGCGTTGAAAGGCAGGCTTTCGGAACAATCCGGATTCGCTATGACCAGGTCCGCCTGTCCCTCCACCCCGTCGGGTACGGTCACCACCAGGCCCAGCTGGGGATGGAATTTTTTCTGCGTTACCGGTTTTGAATTAAAGGATATTTCAAGGTCCTGGCTGATCAGGGATTCCAGGGGTGTCGCCTTAATCAGAACCTCCGTTCCGCTTTCGCCTACGGCTGGCAATACCTGCAAGCCCAAAAGCGGAGTGCAGTCCGGGTTGCATTGGAAGTGGATAAAAACATTGAGCAAAAACAGCAATAAAAACGGCGAATACCAATATTTCCGGGGCATGAGGTTTATCATTGAATGGAGTTTGTCAAAAGATTTAATAGGCCGGATTTTTTATCGTCCAGGGCCCTGATCAGGGGCTCCAGATCTGTGGCCAGGGTGTTTCCCGCTTCGGCAACTTGTTTTTTGGCGGCTTTAAGGCTGGTATTGCCCTGGGACCTTTGTTTGATGGGTTGTATGACCGTGGTGTTCATTTTACCGAATATATAGGGTTCATGGATGGTATCCAGGACAAAACGGTACACTTCTTTTAATCCGGCGGCCACAGATGGATCTGACCAATAGTTTCCTGCCGCCCTGATGTCCTCATCCTGGTGTTCATGGATGTAATTCCTGGCCTGGTTGTATTTTTCAATATATCCGTAAAAGCGGTTGCAGGCCCCGGGGGTATTGGCCAGGCAGGCCTCCGCGTCGGTGGGCAGGATATGATGCAGGTCTTTCAACCGGGAGATATAATTGTTGAGCCCGGTACTGATGGATTCGAAATGTTTTTGTTGTGCTGCGAATTTTTCACCCAGGGCCATGAATAATTTTTCTTCCAGCAGGGCATTGGATTTTTCCAGTTCGGCGATCTTGTTTTTCAATTCCTGGTTGGCCGCATCCGCCTTAACAAGCTGAAGATTTGTTTTTTCCACCAGGGCCTGATAAAACGTAATGGTGTCCAGCATGGTATGATACATTTGTTCCAGCTGGCGGCTGGTCAGTTTTTGTGTTTTTTGCAGGGAACGGATCCGGGCATTGAGGTTATTGACTTTTTGAAGCAGTTGTTCGTTTTTTTCCTGACATAACCGGATTTCAATAGGTTCATAAAGGGGAGGGATGCTCACCTTGCCTTCATAAGGAGAGATCATCATGGAGGAAGAGCCTTTGATGGTGATGGTGATCTGTTCCAGTCCTCCGGGTGCAAAAAGTTTGAAGCTGCCATCCTGGGCGGTGACGTCATAACTTTCACCGCTTACGCTGACCACAACGCCTGCAACCCCAATGCTTCCTTCGGAAGTGATTTCGACAACCTTTCCTCTTAAGGTCACGCTTTGCTGGGCCAGAAGCGGTCCGGCAATCAACAAATACAAAAGAACGGTCAGGAATTGGGGTTTCATTGGAATAATGATGTAAATAGTGTGGGCAATGTGACTAAACGAATGGCAAATTAACTAAAAATCATATTGGCAAGACGTTAAATAATGATTGGATATTGAATGAATGATGCCCCTTCAGGGCGAATGGATTGGTGGCCCTTCAGGCCGTTTATTTGGGCTAGACAATGTTTGGGAGGAGCTGAGCTCCGACCTTGTGATTATCATTCAGTCAGGACAGTTCATTTTCCTCACTAGGCGAAATATCCACATCGTATATTAACTATCCATATCCCATCCCTTACGGGACGGCTATCCCCTTCGTGGGTCAACTACCCACATCGTATCCCTAAAGGGATTTGCTAATGTTGTGCAAATTTTGTGGCATCGGTACTCTATGTGGGCAGAAAAAAATACTGTTACAAATTCTCCCTGAAAGGGTAACATTTCCCGAGCATCGAATGAATAGCCCGATGCTCGGGAAGGCCGGGTCGGACGCCCTGAAAGGGCATCATTCAAGTCTAGTCCCGGTCACCCTCCCCCAAATTCCCCTTCACCGGAAATTGATAATTTTATAGATTAATTTAAAACTCCATTGCAGGGACTCGAAGGATATACCCGGAAACTGGCCGCAATCCTATTCACCGACATGGTAGGCTATACGGCTGTCATGCAGCGGGATGAAATGCTGGCCATCCAGATGCAGAAGCGCCACCAGGCCACGGTGGATTCCTGTGTGAAAAAGTTCGGCGGGGAAGTTAAAAACGATATGGGCGACGGGAGCATGAGCATCCTGCCCAGCGCCATCCAGGTGATCAAATGCGCCATGGCCATCCAGGAAGAACTCCGGAAAGATCCGAGGGTCAATATCCGGGTAGGCATCCACATCGCCGATGTGCTGGAGGAAGAAAGCGGGAAGGTCCATGGCGACGGCATCAACATCGCCTCCCGCATCGAAACCCTGGGCGTGGCCGGCGCCATCTTGTTCAGCAAGGAGGTATATAATAAGATCAAAAACCAGCCGGAATTTAAAACGGTGCGGGTTGGCTCCTTTCCCTTTAAAAATGTGGAAGAACCCATGGATATCTATGCCATCGCCAATGAAGGCTTTTCCGTGCCTACCAGCCAGGAAGCCTTATCCGCCGGGAAATTAAAAAAACAGGATGGGGCTAAAACAACTGAAATAAAACGTAATTCTTATTCTGCCTGGTGGTGGTTATTGTTGATCCCGGTCCTGATTGGCGTGGTTTACCTGTTCAACATATCCGGAAAAAGCCCTCAGGAAAAGAGTTCTGTCCTTTCAGAGCCAAAACCGGAATTGCAATCCTGGACCGGTCAGGTGGTTCATTTTGACTCTCGTCCGGCGGCGGGGGTGATCCTCGATATCAATGCCGGAGTTGCCCGGGACACCACCGGTCCCGAAGGCCAGTTTGAACTCTTGTTGCCTTCGCATTACCAGGGCCAGCAGATCAGTCTCAGTTTGTTCTACAATGGAAAACTCAATTTAAGCCATGAGATCCGGCTGAGCGGGCCGGAGGTG
>CAYOPD010000084.1:0-1251 GCA_964405735.1 uncultured Saprospiraceae bacterium
GGGGAGGATGCTCAGGTAAAGGTTTTTAGATTTCATAACGGAAGTCATTTAGATTATTAATATTCCTAATGAAGAAAGAGGAGAAAGGTAACCTGGGGATGAGGCGGGAGGTCAGAGGTTAGAGGTCAGAGGTTAGAGGATAGAGGAGAGAGGTAGGACCTTGAGATTCTGAATTATCTTTGACCTACGAATTCATTTTATGTATGACCTCATCGGCGATGTGCACGGCCATGCCCAGGGACTGATCCGCCTGCTGGAGATCCTGGGATATAAATCGCAAAAAGGGCTTTACCAACACCCCGGCCGGCAAGCCATCTTTGTCGGCGACCTGGTCAACCGGGGGCCGGAATCAAGAGAGGTGCTGCAGATCGTGAGGCCCATGGTCCAGTCCAAACACGCCTATGCCATCCTTGGCAATCATGAACTGCACCTCATGGCCTTTTTTACCCTGGACAATAATAATAAACCGCTATACAGCCACAGCATCCGGAATATGCTTCAAATGCTTCCGGTATTGGAAAGTTTCCGGAACGCCGAAGCAGAGCTCTATGACTATATCGACTGGATGTATGCCCTGCCGCTTTTCCTGGAGTTCGAAGATTTGCGCGTGGTACATGCCTGCTGGCACCAGGACAGCATCAACTATATCCGCAAACATTTTCCGGGACATAAATTCAACCGTGACCTCCTGATCCGGTCCCTTCAATCCCGAGGGCCTGAATACAAGGCCGTACAAATGCTGCTTAAAGGCCTTGAAATCCCCCTTCCCCGAAATAAAAAAGGACTGGACGCGGAATCGGTGCGCCGAGGCTTTACCAGGATAAAATGGTGGGAGGACCACCACGGCAAATCCTATCGCCAGATCTCCGCCCAGGCTAAGTCCAACCTGCCGAAATATAAGATCCCTACCAACCTGATCAGCCTCGACCTGGCTTATCCCGAATTGGCGGTGCCGGTCTTTTTTGGGCATTATTCCCTCAACGGCAAACCGGACTTGCTGAAAAAAAATATCTGCTGCCTGGATTATGGGGTGGTGAAGAATGAGATCATAACGGCTTACCGGTGGAATGGGGAAATGAAACTGGACCGGAGGAATTTTGTGCAGAGTTAGGGTCCGGTGGGTTCGCACGGAGGGTTTGTTGCGCACGGAGAGCACGGAGGATTTCTTTGTAATTTTTCTCCTTTGACCTTTTGACCTTTGGGAAATGCGCCGCTACGCGGCTTTCCAGCTAATGTTTCCCACAAGGACAC
>CAYOPD010000084.1:1351-18160 GCA_964405735.1 uncultured Saprospiraceae bacterium
CTTTGGGAAATGCGCCGCTACGCGGCTTTCCAGCTAATGTTTCCCACAAGGACACAGCGAAGCGAAGGGCAGGGAGAACAATTTGACGGAATTACATCTAAAACAATTCAACAATTGGACAATTCCGCAATTCGGCATCTACAAATGGCTCTCCCGCACCGTCCGGTGGGAAACCATCTGCCACTGCTTTTTCTTTTTATGGAAAACGCGGACATACCAGAGGGCATAGCGGACCTGGTTTGACCGGTCCTGGCGGGTGACGGTGAGTTTACCATAAATGATCCCGATGTTTTTATGATGGGATTCTACGGTGACGGAATCATGAATGCGCGAAATAAACCGGGAATTGGGATTGGCCACGGCGCGCAGCCAACTGGCCTTGCCCTCAACCAGGCCCGTGCCGTGTGTGAAAATAAAATCCTCCGCATACCATTTTTTTAGCTTAAGGGTATCTTTTCCCACCACTGCGTCATCGATGGACTGGTTGAAGAGGGCAAGGGGGTGGCCGGATTGGGCAATAATGCTGGTCGCAAGAAAAAGGAAGGGAATAATCAATGGATATTTCATGACAATAAAATTATTTTTTGGTTCCATTACCTTGAAAAATTCAAATCAAACTTGAATTTTTCAAGGATGATTTCCTGAGATTACCCCTTATTTAAACCCTTTAAAAAAGGAACAAAACGAAAAATGCCCATGGACTCCTCTGCCCATTCCGTTTCCGATTTTTTGCTTATCCTTTTCATCACCTGGTCTTCCCCGGCGCCCATGGGGATCACCATGAATCCGCCCGGCCTGAGCTGGTCCAGGAGGTTTTGAGGCAATTCCGGCGCTCCGCAAGTGACCAGGATCTTGTCGAAAGGAGCATATTTGGGAAGACCTTCAAATCCGTCGCGGAGGTAACAACGGATGGACAGGTATTGCATTTTTTTCAAAAAGGCGGCGGTTTGGTGGTATAATTTTTCCTGCCTTTCCAGGGTATAAACTTTTGCGCCGAGTTCAAACAAAACCGCAGCCTGGTAGCCGCTGCCGGTCCCGATTTCCAGGACCCGCTCCCCGGGGCGGATATCCAATAAGGCCGTTTGAAACGCGACCGTATAGGGCTGGCTGATGGTCTGGTCGCTGCCGATGGGGAAGGGCACATCCTGGTAAGCCCAGGATTCGGAACCCTTTGGCACAAAAAAATGCCGGGGAATCCGGAGCATGGCCTGGAGGATTTTTTCGTCTTTGATCCCCTTCCGACTTAGGTCTTCCACCATTTTTTTCCGGAGGCCCCGGTGCCAGTGATTGTCTTCCTGGCGGCCGTGATCCGGGGCAATGGTGGCAGTAGTATTTTTTTTAATCAAGGAGTAGTTTTCTATTTAGGGTAAAAATAGCAATATAAAAGGAGACAGGAGAGGGGGGACGGGAGGAAGGGCGAAAGACGAAAGGAGAAAAGAGAGAAATTGAAAAAGGGAGGAAAGGAGGAAGGCGAAGGGCGTCCTGAAACCTAAACCTCGGGAGGTTAATGACGTCCCGCGTCAAGAAGCTCTCAGCACTCGGGAGTGGGGGGAGAAAAAAAGGGTGAATGGCAAAGGTCAAAGGCGAAGGGAGAAAAAAGGAGGAAGGGAGGAAGGGAGGGACTTCTTTTTTATATTGCATCCATAAAAACCTGATCTATGTTGAAAATCAAATTTGGAACGGATGGCTGGAGGGCCATCATTGCGGACGAATATACCGTCGATAATGTCAGGCGGGTTGCTTTTGGAACAGCGGCCTGGATGAAAAAGAAGGGCATGTCCAGAGCAGTGGTGGGTTATGATACCCGGTTTGCTGGAGCGCTTTTTGCCCAGGTTACGGCGGAGGTGCTGAGCGGGGAAGGCATTGATGTGATCCTTTCACATGATTATGTCTCCACCCCGATGGTATCCCTGGCTGTCCTTAAACTGAAAGCGGACCTTGGCGTCGTGATCACAGCCAGTCACAATCCACCCTCCTACAATGGTTACAAGCTCAAAGCGTCCTATGGGGGGCCCATGATCCCCGGTGAAATTGCCGAGATCGAAGCCATGATTCCGGATGAAATTCCGGTGAAGAAAACGCCGGCCGGTAAGATTGAAAAGACCGACCTGGAAACCATCTATGAAGATAAAGTAAGGGCCGCTTTCGATATTTCCGCCATACAGGCTACCGCCATGCCCTTCGCATTCGATGCCATGTATGGTGCGGGCCAGCGGATCATGAAAAAGCTGTTCCCGGAAGCCATTCACCTGCATTCCGACTTTAATCCCTCCTTTCATGGCCAGGCGCCGGAGCCAATCGAACGCAACCTTACAGAACTGGCCCGAACGGTATCTACCAACAAAAATATAAAACTCGGAGTAGCCAACGACGGGGATGCCGACCGCATCGGCATGATGGATGAGCACGGCCAGTTTGTGGATTCCCATCACCTACTGCTGCTGTTGATGTATTACCAACATCATTTTAAAAAACAGAAAGGAAAGGTTCTGATTACGTTTTCTGTTACAGATAAGGTTAAAAAGCTGGCTGAGCTTTTTGGAGTGGAATGTGTGGTGACCAAGATTGGTTTTAAATACATCAGCGAAATCATGCTGACCACACCGATCCTGGTGGCCGGCGAAGAATCCGGGGGCATAGCCGTGGCCGGCCATATTCCGGAACGCGACGGCGTCTGGGTGGCCCTCACCATCCTGGAATTTATGGCCAAGACCGGTAAATCGCTTACCGAACTGATCAACGAGATTTATTCCATGGTCGGCGCCTTTAAATGCGACCGGGACGACCTCCACCTCAGTGAAGAAAAAAAACAGGCCATCATCAAAGCCTGCAATGAACGCGCCTACACCGCCTTCGGGGAGTTCAAGGTCCAGGAAGTCGAGGACATGGATGGTTATAAATTCCTCTTCGGGTACGACGAATGGATCATGGTGAGGCCTTCGGGTACGGAACCCGTTTTGCGGGTCTATGCCCAGGCGGCCGATAAATTTAAAGTCAGGCAGTTGCTGGATGCGGCGAGAAACACCCTTTTGGGATAATTAAAGAATTAAGGAATTAAAGAAATTAATGGGGGAAGGAATTAAGGTTAACAATGGCAAAAAGCCATTAACTTGAATTAAAAAAAGACAGAATGCCGGATACCATACATCAATACCCCTGGACCTATACCCGGATGATCAAGGAATTGAAGGGGGATGCCCGCTATGAACTCAGGAACAATGAACTCATTGATATGTCATCACCCTCAGAAATACACCAACAACTGGTCTTCAGGCTCACCCTCCTTTTGGGTGAATTCATCCAAAAGGAGGGATTGGGAAAGTTATATCCATCTCCCTTCGATGTCATTCTTGATGAAAATAATGTGGTCCAGCCGGATCTTCTTTTTGTGGCCAATGATCATGCTGACCGTATCCAGGAACGCGGGGTCTTTGGCAGCCCGGACCTTGTGATCGAGATCGTTTCCAAATCCTCCATCATCAGGGATTATGTGGAAAAAAAGGAGGATTATGAGCGGTTTGGTATCCGGGAGTACTGGATCGTGGATCCCCAGAACAAGTTTATCCAGGTCTTCCTTTTAGACGGTAATAAATTCAGGACCTTCTCTTCCTCGGATGGCGAAGAACATATGAAAGCCATCTCTTCCGTGCTTCCGGGTTTTGAAATAAACTGGCCGGACTTGTTCGGTTCTGCGAAATAAGGCAAATTGCACCCTGACAAGAACACACTTCCTTGTCAATCCCTGCTAAACCGACACACGAACAGCGCCCAAGGGACGTAAAATCGTAATGGAATGAATAAAACAGTTATTAAAACAGGGATCATCGCCGCTTGCCTTTTTCTTTGCGGACTGACCCCAGTCCAGGCGCTGGACACACTTTTTGAAATCAGGGGTTTTGCCATCGGCGCACCCAAACCCGCGGAACTTGACCGCTTTTTAAAATTTGTGGATGAGGAAATGGCCCCAAGAAAGGTGAATACCCTGATCCTTCGTGTGGATTTTAATTACCAATACGAATCCCATCCCGAACTGAGGGATTCCATCGCCTTGTCAGGGGCGGAGGTGGATAAAATTGTGGCGACGTGCAAAAAAAACAATATCCGGATCGTACCCCAGATCAACCTCTTGGGTCATCAGTCCTGGGCTTCCCGCACCAACAAATTGCTGGCCGTTTATCCCGAGTTTGACGAGACCCCGCATGTAAAAATGCCGGAAACCTATAAATGGCCAAACCCGGACGGTCTATATTGCAAAAGTTATTGCCCGCTCCACCCGGAAGTGCATGGGGTGGTTTTTGCCCTGGTGGATGAACTTTGTGACCGGTTCCAGACAGACGCCTTCCATGCAGGCATGGACGAAGTTTTTTATATCGGGGATGATAAATGCCCGCGCTGCGGGGGCATCGACAAAGCTGAACTTTTTGCCGGAGAAATAAACAAGATCCGTAACCACCTCCGGCTCAAAAACCGGGAGCTTTGGATCTGGGGCGACCGCCTGATCGATGGTAAAAGCACAGGCATCGGATTGTGGGAAGCGAGTTTGAATTATACCCATCGTGCCATTGACATGATATATAAGGACGTAGTGATCTGCGACTGGCATTACGAGCGGCCGGATCAAACAGCAGTTTATTTTGCCATGAAAGGATTCCGGGTGCTGACCTGCCCCTGGAACCGACAGCAGGTGGCAGTCATGCAGGCGGAGGATATGGCCCGGTGGAGAAAGTATGCCACCAGTTCAATGAAGCCCCGGTATTATGGCATGGTCCAAACGGTCTGGTCTGGCCCTACCCAGTTTATTGATGGGTTTTACGGCATTCAGACCGCAGCCAATAACATGAATAACAGCGCCACCCGAAACAACAGGAGCCCCTGGGATACTTTCCGCGCTTTGTATAAACGGATGGATGAACTGGAGATGGAAAAGAAGTGATTGGATCAAATGGGCCTGGGCGTCCGGGGGGAATTTGAATTGCATGGTTTACAGGGTTATCCATTAAGTCTATTCTAAGGATTGATCAGAATGGAAATCGCAATCTTTGCGCGGTAAAAATTCGAGCATGAAAATCAATTTTCTGAGAACGCATTATTTGCCGTTTCTGGCCTGCCTGCTATTTTTCTTCCAACAGTGCAAACCGGCTTACAAGGACTATCCGGTTACCTACAAAACCGTGACTGCCCTGGGCAGGACGGTATTTGATGAGCAGGAAGGCATCATATTGATCAGCAGCATGTCGACGGTCCAGTTTTCATTCACCGGTGATAGTGTCCAGGTCGTCCTGAAAAACCTGGCCCCGGGCGATGACTACGGATATATCGTATACGAACTCGACGTAAAACAAGTGGTGCGGGTGAAAATCAATGACAGGAAGGAACAAAAGCTGACCGTCTATCCTGAAATCCATGCTCCCATTCACGTCCTGAAAATATACAAGGTCACTGAAGCGCAAAACGGGAACCTTGCCGTGGTCCGGATCAAGGGCCGGGAAATAAAACCGGTTGAAGCGGTTTCAAACCTGAAAATAGAGTTCATCGGAAATTCCATCACCTGCGGCATGGGAGCCGATACCTCTGAGGTTCGATGTGGTGAGGGGAAATGGTATGATCAGCACAATGCCTATTTTTCCTATGCCAGCAGGGTGGCCCGCGAATTAAGAATGCGATATACGATCAGCGCCGTTTCGGGGATTGGTATGTACCGTAACTGGAACAGCGAGGGACCGGTGATGCCTGAAGTCTATGGTTCCACTTATTTTTCCAAAGACAGTTCGCAAGCTTGGGATTTTGACAAGGAACAACCCGGTTATGTGAGCATCTGCCTGGGAACCAATGATTTTTCGGATGGAGACGGCACCACTCCCCGGCAGCCCTTTGATTCCAGCCGTTTTACTGAAGCGTACCTGGATTTTATTAAAACCATTTATCACCATTATGATTCCGCCAGGGTGGTTTTATTGACCAGCCCGATGTTGTCCGGTGAAAAGGCGGACTTGTTGTACCGATTGCTCGTAAAAATCGCAGGTCAAACCAATAAATCCTATCCGGACCGGAAAGAGGCGGTGGTTTTTCAATTTGAACCCATGAGACCCGGTGGCTGTGACGCACATCCCAGCGTGGATGACCACCGCATCATTGCCTTTCAACTGGTATCCTTTCTCAATCGATACATAAAACAAGTCGATCCGAATTTAAGATAGATCAATGATGAAGTATGATCACCATCACTGAAGTCATCACCAAAGACATCCGCTTTCCCACCAGCAAAAACCTGGACGGGTCCGATGCGGTCAATACCGATCCGGATTATTCTGCGGCCTATGTCATATTAAAAACAAACCGGGAAGGCCTTGTAGGGCATGGATTGACTTTTACTACGGGAAGAGGGAATGAAATCTGTGTCACTGCCATCCGATCCATGTCTTACCTGGTGAAAGGCCGGACCCTTGAATCCATTACGGAAAACTACGGTGCCTTCTGGGCTTCCCTGACCCGCGGGGATAGCCAATTGCGCTGGCTCGGCCCGGAAAAGGGGGTGATCCATCTTGCCGCCGCCGCACTGGTCAATGCTACCTGGGACCTTTATTCGAAAGCGGAAAAAAAACCATTGTGGAAACTCTTATATGACCTGACTCCGGAACAAGTCCTTTCCTGCCTGGATTTTACCTATCTGACGGATGAGATCAGCCCTGAGGAAGCGCTGTATGTACTTCATAAAGCCCGGGAAGGAAAGGAAAAAAGGCTGGCCTACCTGCAAGAAAATGGATTTCCCGCCTATACCACTTCTGCCGGCTGGCTGGGATATACCGATGAAAAACTCAGGCGCCTTTGCAGGGAAACCGTTGCGGGGGGGTGGAAATACCTTAAAATGAAAGTCGGTTCTGATCCGGCCAATGATCAGCACCGGGCGGGCATCATCCGTGAAGAAACCGGAGCCGATATGAAACTGATGATGGATGCCAACCAGAAATGGGAAGTGGATGAAGCGATACAGTGCATGAAAGCCCTGGCCCGTTTTGACCCCTGGTGGATTGAGGAGCCGACCAGCCCGGATGACATCGCGGGACATAAAAAAATCAAAGAAGCAATTTATCCCATTGGGGTGGCTACGGGAGAACATGTGCACAACCGGGTGATGTTTAAACAGTTCCTTGCCAGCGGGGCCATGGACTTCTGCCAGGTCGACGTCTGCAGGCTGGCCGGGATAAATGAAACCCTGATGGTCATGATCCTGGCCGCAAAACACGGCATACCGGTCTGCCCGCATGCAGGCGGGGTAGGCCTTTGCGAATACGTACAACACCTTTCCATGTTTGATTTTATGTGCATTTCCGGCCAGATAGAAAACCGGATCCTTGAATATGTGGATCACCTACATGAACACTTTATTGATCCCGTCGTCATCCGCCGGGGCGCCTATCTGCTGCCGTCAAGGCCGGGATGCAGCATTGAGATGAAGGGGGAGAGTTTGAGGGAGTATGAGTTTAGTTAGTCAGTTAGTCAGTTAGTCAGTTAGTCAGTGGGTCAGCGGTCAGTAATCGGATTCGATACCTATTTTTTGTAATTATTATTAAAAAACTCTTTGTACGACTCCACATCTTTGGTGGCATACAATTTCCGGTAATTGGACTGGGAGATGGGATAAACTTCGTGCCGGATCTCGTCTGAAATGAATTGATTCTGGTTGGACTGGACGGCATTGAAATAACGGAGGGCCTGGGTAGCGCTGTCGAATTTCCGGATCATGATGATGGGAATGGTCGCTTCCTGGTCGAGGAAAATATTGGAAATTCTCAGGTCGTCGTTCTGGAAATATTTCTGATTAAAATCGGAGATGGAGATTTTGATGTTTGACAGGGTGCTTTCTTTTTTGTCGTAAACGACGGCAATGACATAATGCAGCTCGTCTTCGAGAAATTCAAAGGCATTGGGATTAAACTCTGATTTCTGCAGGTCGGCGACTTCAAAGGCTTTCTCATCACCCAGGATATACCTGAGCATGTCTTTCGCCCTGTCCCTTTCTTCGGACTGGGGATAACGGGCTATAAAGTCTTTGAGGGCATTGATATAGGCATCGCGGCCCTGGCTCCGGCCGGTACACAGTACCTGGACCAGGGCGAACTTGGCGCGGAAAGGATTATCCTTGAAAAGGCTGTCCACCTGCTGGATACGGTCCATGGCTCCGTTGCACTGGCCATCGTTGAACATCTTGTAGGTCTCGTCGTAATACTTCCGGAGCTTTTCCGCTTTGTCCTGGTTGCCGGCCATCCAATTGGGATCATCAAGCGACTTGGTGTATTTGCTGCCGGGGTATTCCTGTTTTAGCCTTTCAAGATATTGGTTGGCTTTCACCTGGTCTCCGTTTTGGAGACAGGAGAGATAAAGTTGATAAAGGGCATCCTGTTCCAGGTTGTTTTTGGGGTACCGGGTCAATAAACCTTCCAGTACGGCAATCGCCTTGGTATGATTTTCCAGTTTTTCCCGGTACAAAACGCCTAATGCATAGGTGCTTGACCTTATTTTTTCATGTGCCAGTTCTTTGAGTTCGGGAGTATTGGGAATGTCTTTCAGGATGCTGGTAAGGTCCTCTCCTGCGGTGATCTCTTCGGTTTCTGTTGCAGGGGGCTGATCCGCGGCAAGGAGATTTCCGGCTATCTTCTGGCCAATGCGCCAGTTGTCCTGCAGTTTACGGTTGCCCCAGGCCCGTTCAAAATCCTTTATGCCTTTTTTTAGTTGTTTGTCGTCATACGCAAAGAATGAGCTTTTGCCGGTTCCCTGAGCAGTGGTGGCCGCGATGTCCCCCCGGTCGAAAGCGGTTTTATCAAACCCCAGGCCGGGAGTGGAAGCTACTTTTACATTTGCATTTTTTTCCCTTTCCCTCAACATTCTCCTTGCCCACTGTTTCTGGTCTTTTTCGTCCAGTGTGCTGATGTACAACAGGCTGTCCTGGGTCTCAATAATGCCAATGTGTTTGGCGATATCGGTCAGCGATTCGCTGAACCGGCTGACTTCTGCACGGCGGGGATCTTTGGGGCTCATAACCGTCAGGGTGCTGTCATAATACTTTTTAGCCCTCAGGTAATCTTCCTCTTCATTATACATGGAAGCCAGCAGGTAATAACTTTCCAGTTTTTGAATGGGATCTTTTCCTTCTCCCAGGCCGGTGATCAGGTTTTCTTTGGCCAGGTCCCTTTGTCCGTCGGATATATTGACCAGGGATATGGTATGGTAAATGGAGGTCAGGTAATCCGCATTTTTCTCATCCCGGCTTAATTTTTTCAGTTCATCCAGCAGTTGGGCTTTATCCCTTTTGCCGGAAGCGATGGCAGATTGGGCGCCCCTGAGCCTTGCGAAAAATTCCATTTCATAGTTGGGACTGAAATGGCTCACCTGATCATAGGCTTCATAGGCCATGGCTTCTTCGTGCTGAAGGTCATAGAGCTGACCGAGCACAAAAGCGATTCTTGCTTTCCTTTTATTGGGCAGGTCTTTGGAAGATAGGGCTTCGCGCAAATAGGGGATGGCTTCCCGGTATTCTTCCTGGCGGATATGGTTGTATCCCTGCAATACGGGGATCTCCGGCCTGATTTCGTCAAAAAGGCCGGGATCGCTTTTTAATTGATTGAGTAGTATACCGGCTCCAATGCCATTTTTCCTCATGATGTATGTTTTGGCAAGCCAAAGCTGGCCATCCTGGAGTACAGGCCGGTGTTTGCCTTTCGGAGGCTGAGCAGCGCCGGTTTTCTCTTCCGCATCTTCTTTTGCTTTTTTGGAAGAACTCGTTTTTTTACTGAGGGGTGCTGTGCTGCCGAGAGTCCCGGTGGAGTCGGTGGATGATTTGGGCTTGGAGGCACTGACGGCCGGTTTTGCCGGAGCGGTGGTTTTGATTCCTTTTTTCCGGTCTTTGATTAACTGGGCCCGGGCTTTGGCTTTTTCTTTATTCTCCTGTTCCCTGGTTTTGATCTTCTTTTTCCTTTCTTTTTCCAGATCTTTTTTCTTCTCTTCTCTTTCTTTTTTGGCTTCTTCCTGAGCCTGGATTTGTTCTTTCGTCTTAGCTGACCGGTTGCCGGGCTTTTTCTTTTCAATGCCTTCGTTGAGCTTGTTGTAGTTCTGGACCATGTATTTAAAGGTCTCTTCGGCGGTTTCGTAATCCTGTTTCAGGTATTGGGCCTGGCCAATCAGCAGGTAGCTGTCTCCAACCCAATGACTGGGCCGGTGGAGGTTGATCACTGTGCTTGCTTTTTTAATGGCGATGTCGAGGTTGGCTGCCGCCGCGGTGGGATTTTCCACTCCATTGTATTCGTAGAGTTCAAGGATCTTGCTGAAATTGTCGCGGTATTGGTTTGTTAAGGTTTCCTGGCTCAGGTCCACCAGCTCTCTTGCATTAAAATAGCCGTTATATTTGGCCGTGAGATTGTGGTAAAACAACCCAAAACCGGAAATGTCCTTTTTGCTTTTTTGGACCGCGCAGGCGTTGGCCAGAAAGACCAGAACGACCAGGGACAAACGGCTAAACGGGCTCAGTTTCATGAAAAGGATGGATTAGTTGGCAATGTATTAAACCAATAATCGGCAAATTTATTTTATTTTTTGGAGGAAATCAAATGCTTCATGCAAAAGACACTGATACAAAGGATATTACATAGAATAAAAACTCCTTATAGGATGGTTATCCTCAACCACGAGACTTACAAGGAAGTAGGATCCTATCAACTGAACCTGCTTAATGTATATACCCTGCTCAGCATGCTGATGGTCATCGGGGCCCTGCTGGTAATCCTTCTTTTATTTTTTACTCCATTAAAAAGGCTGATACCCGGCTTCGCTTCTGAGAGTTCGGGCGACTATATCGAATTGTATAAAAAAGTCCAGAAGATGGAAACGGAAATGGAAGCCCAGCAACTGTACATCAGCAAAATGCAGAAACTGATCAACGGAGAGGTGGAGATTCCCAATCCGAATCAATATAAAAGTGAAATCAAAGCCCTTCCTGCCAACCAGATCCCGGTACCCAAGAGTGATGAAGAGATTGCCCTGGAGGATGAACAGCTTCTTGAAAACCAGATTGCCAATGTAAAGAACACCAACTTGTCCAACGTGAGCCGGTCCCAACCCATTGAACAACTCTTTTTTATCGCTCCGGTGGTCGGGGAGGTGAGTGAAAAAATGTCCAAACAGAAAAGCCACCTGGGCATTGATATCATCGTGCCTAAAAACACGGAAGTGAAAGCCACCATGGATGGCAATATCATTGCCGCGGACTGGACCCAGGAGACCGGCAACAGCCTGGTGATCCAGCATCAGAATGAAATCATCAGCGTTTACCGGCACAACAGCAAACTGCTGAAAAAGGCCGGAGACTTTGTAAAAGCCGGGGAGGCCGTAGCCATTGCCGGCAACAGCGGTGACCTGACCAGCGGACCGCACCTGCACTTTGAATTGTGGTATCGTGGCAAAGCAGTGAACCCGGAGGACCATATAAAATTTTAAGAAATCAGTTTACCTTTGCGCCTCAATTTTATTACCAATTCATGGATGACAATCAAGCGCCCGGGTTAAAAAAAATATACGATGAGAAGGGGAATGCCCTGAGTCCGATTCTGCCGGAAGGGGTAAAAAATTTCCTCATCGACATCGACGGCACCATATGTGATGATGTGCCCAATGAGGAGCCCGAGCGCATGCGCCATGTGGCAGCATATCCCGATGCGTTGGAAATCATCAACAAATGGTACGACCAGGGCCACATCATCTATTATTTCACTTCACGCACCGAAGAGCACCGGCAGATTACCGAGGAATGGCTTCGCAAAAACGGTTTCAAATATCACGGTATGCTGATGGGCAAACCGCGCGGAGGCAATTACCACTGGATCGATAATCATATTGTGCGCGCCACACGGTTCAAAGGCAAGTTTACCGAACTGATCATTGAGACCAAGGAAATAGAGGTCTTTAAGGATTAGGCTGAGGTTGAGGTTTAGACCCCCATCCACTTCCCGCAGCAGCGGGACACCGCGCACCTCCCGCAGCATCGGGACACCCTTCTTGTTTTTCCCTCCATATCCTCCTATATTTGTTTACATGCAATACGACTGGACCACCTTCACCAAACGCATTCCGGTGCATGCCAGTGTTGCCGATGTTTATGCAGCCTGGGCTACACGGGGTGGTATCGAATCCTGGTTTTTGAGGACCTCTGAATTCACAACACGCGATGGCCAGGACCGTGGCTCCCACGATTATATCCAGGAAGGCGACCAGTATACCTGGCGCTGGCACGGCTGGGGCGATGAGGTGACTCACCACGGCAGTATCCTCGATGCCAATGGCCAGGACCGGTTGGCTTTCACTTTTGATGCCGGCAATAAGTCAAACGATATGCAGGTAAGGGTGAGCCTGAACCGGGAAAAAGGGCAGACCATTGTCGAACTGACCCAGTACCATATTCCCACCGACGAGGAATCCAAATTCATGTACCATATCGGCTGTATGGAGGGATGGACATTTTACCTCGCCAACCTGAAATCCATTCTCGAGGGAGGGATCGATCTGAGGAACAAGGATGTGGAGATTAAGAAAGTGATTAATTCATAGGGGATTCTGAGGGATTGATTAGAGCTATCGAATCTACCCTCTGACGGCCGATGTTTTTAAGAGTATCCCTTCTCCGCTGCATTCGTTGAGGCAGATTGGGTTTTATTGAATTTGGATCAGGGGGTTAGGACTAATTAAAAGGTCCTTTCTATTATACTTGGTGATAAAAAGTGGGCCCACTAGGACTTGAACCTAGGACCTAATGATTATGAGTCATTTGCTCTAACCAACTGAGCTATGGGCCCTAAAAGAGCTGCAAATATAGACCAAAGATGATGAATCAAATGGAAAAAGGGATTGAACCTAGGACCTAAAGTCCCGCTAAGGCAGGAGAGCCATTTGCTCTAACCTCCCGTAGTTTCGGGATGAGCTATGGCTCCCAAAAGCGGTGCAAATATAGAGCAAATACGGTAATGCAACGATGACCTTATCCACAATCACCGGTGACTGCCTGTTTTTTGAAATGCCGGGTCTTTTCTTATTAACGGTTTGGTTTGATTTTATCAGGCAGACTCTTTTATTATATTAATTTTCCGGTTAAAAACGTAAAATATATATTAATTTTACGGATGAATCCGAAAATATGATAGAAAGGAGACTTGGATATTTACTGGTGTCAAAATTAAAAGACAAAAAAGCCCTTATTATCCTGGGTCCAAGGCAAGTGGGCAAAAGCACTCTTTTGAATTTGATATCCAGCCACTTAGATCAACCCTTAACCTGGTGGAACGGGGATGAAACGGACATCAGGGAAATTCTATCCAAACCAACTTCAAGTGGTCTGAAAGCCCTCGTTGGAAACCACAAAACAGTGATCATCGATGAAGCACAACGGATTGAAAATATTGGCCTATGCATTAAGCTGATCGTGGACAACCTGAAGGGGGTAAAAGTCATTGCAACAGGATCCTCCGCCTTTGACCTGGCCAATAAAATAAATGAACCGCTCACTGGCAGAAAATGGGAATATCATTTGTATCCGGTTTCCTTCGGAGAAATGGTTCACCATTCCAACCTTCTCGAAGAAAAAAGGTTGTTAAACCACCGTTTGATCTATGGATACTACCCTGAAATTGTGAGTTCACCGGGACAGGAACAAGGTCTGCTAAAACAATTGGCGGATTCCTATTTATATAAAGATGTTTTCACCTGGGAGCGCATTCAAAAACCCGAAAGGCTGGAAAAACTGGTGCAAGCACTGGCTTTTCAGTTCACACAAATCATTAGCTATCATGAACTCGGCCAGTTGTGCGGTCTTAACAGTGAGACCATAGAAAGATATATCAGCCTCCTGGAAAAGGCATTCATCGTGTACCGCCTTCCTGCCTATAGCCGGAACCTGCGCAATGAGTTAAAGAAGAGTAATAAAATATACTTTTATGACAATGGGTTGCGGAATGCAGTGATCAATCAGTTTAACCCGGTCGGCCTTAGAAACGATATCGGACAGCTTTGGGAAAACTGGTTTGTTACCGAAAGATTGAAATACCTTGCTTATAGTGAATCTTATCGGAACAGATTCTTTTGGCGCACTCTTGCCCAGCAAGAATTGGATTATATAGAAGAATCCGATGGGATTTTATCCGGATTTGAATGCAAATGGAACCCGAAAGCAAAAGGCAGGATTTCCAAAACATTCATTCAAGCATATCCTCAAGCGCAAACACAAATTATTACCCCTTTGAATGCAGACCAGTTTTTGATTTGAGATATTCACAATAAATCTGAGCCTAAACTCGATTTATCCCTTTCGTCATTCTGTAATTATTCAATACCACTCCGCTTAAATCCACTTCATTTTCGTGCTCCACCACAAATCCTTTGCTTTGAAAAAAAGGCAAGGCAGTTATACTGGCATAGGTGGATAATATTATTGATTGATCCGCAAATCTTAAAGCCTCTGTTTCCAATTCAAGAAGCAGCCGACCCGCAATGCCTTCACCCTGCCTTTTATGGTGCACATATAATAAATCGATATGCTTTCCATGTTCCAACGAGGCAAATCCCAATACCCGGGGCCCTTCCCGGTAAAGAATAAAATATTGTTTTCCTATTTTATCCAGCCATCGTTCCCTGTCGTGGACGGAGGATATCCAGGCTTCAATCTGATGCGGGTCATAGTCCCGGGAATTGATGAAGGATATTGTGTTTTTAAATAAGGTGAGCAGATCATCGAGATCGGAAGCTGTGGCACGGCAGATCATAGAGGATATGTTCAAAATTATTCTATTTATTTTTATCCATGATGAACTGGAAAAAATTGATCCTGATCGCCCTGGTTATTCTTACCGGACAAGCCGTCCCGGCTCAGAAGATTACCAGGGATATTACCTATGCGCTGACTCCGGAAAAAGAACTTAAACTGGACCTATACCTCCCTGTCGGCATATCAAATCCTTATCTCATCATCTGGGTGCACGGCGGAGCCTGGCACAGTGGTTCAAAAGATAACCCGCCCCGGGATTTGATAAACTTGGGTTATGCTATGGCGAGCATCAGTTATCGCCATACTCCTGAGGCAACATTTCCAGCCCAGGTCCACGATATCAAGGCCGCTATCCGGTTTCTCCGGTCACACGCTGATCAATATGGTTACCGGGGAGATAAAATCACCCTTTGGGGTTCCTCTGCCGGCGGCCATCTGGTTGCTCTTACAGGTCTGACGAATAAGCACGAAGGCCTGGAGGGGAAAATCGGAAATGACCTGGCTACAAGTTCAGAGATCCAGGCAGTGATCGATTTTTTCGGTCCGGCCGATTTAACGACCATACTCAGCCAATCCACTCCGCATGGACTGAATGTCCGCACCCCGGCCCTCGCCCTGATGTTCGGCAAACCGCTGGACCAGGTAGCCGAAGAGCTTAAACTGGCAAGCCCCGTGTATCATGTAGATGTCGGGGACCCTCCTTTATTCATCTGTCACGGGGACCTCGATCCCCAGGTGCCCATCAATCAATCCATCCAATTATACGGCAAATACCGGGAACTGAATTTACCGGTGCAATTGGAATTTGTACATGGCGGCGGCCACGGAGGCAACCAGTTCAGCGATCCTGAACTCATTGCAAAAGTGGATCAATTTTTAATAAAGCACCTCGGAAGGTAAGATTGGCATCGTTTCGCCCAGGCTTATCGCAGCATACTCATCCCTCTAACCTCTAACCTCGAACCTCACTCATACATCTCCTCCACATCCGCTTTCGCCAAATCGATTAAAAACCCGGCGATCTGGCTGATACAGGCTTCCACATACCGTTTGCCTTTTTCCGGGCTTGCCAGGGCAGGATTCCCCGATCCCGTATCCCTGGTGATTTTTGTCCATGCCCGCTGAGCCTGGACCCAGCCTTTTTTTAAGGCCTCCACCTTGAATTTTTTGGTGGCCCCGTCCCCGGCTTCAGACAGCGGGAGCAATAAATCCGGACAGATGGCCATCATGGTACTGGTTTCAAACTCATCGGCATGGTCCCCCGGATCTTTAAAATATTCCTTTGTTTTGGCCGCCTCCCACCAGTTGAGACTGCAGCAGAACAGGGACGGGTAAAAAAAGGCCAGTTCACGGATGATGTTCTTAAAATGATTGCCTCCATGGCCATTGATAAAAACCAGTTTGCGGCATCCCGCCCGCAGGACCACATCACAGATATCTTTGGCTACCTGCATTTGTGTACTGGGGAGAAGGTTCATGCAATAGGGGATATCAAGTTGCCCGGTCTGGATGCCATAGGGGATATTGGGAAGGACCAGTACTTTGGCCCCGGCTTCCCAGGCTCTGCCCGCGGCTTCCCGGGCGATATGGATGACCTGGTAGTTGTCCGTGGCGTAGGGCATGTGGTAGTTGTGGGCTTCGGTGGCGCCCCACGGCTGGATGACTACATCGTAAGTGGTTTCCTTGATTTGTTTCCAATTGGTTTCTTCGAGGAGGTATGGTTTGATCATGTTTGAAAGGTACTTTTTTCCCACGACGGGCACAATAGAATGGCCCACGACGGCACGAAGTCATTTTCCACTAGGGCACGATCGAATGGTCTTGCTACGGTCACCACGTTATTGCCCACGACGGCACGAAGTCATTTTCCACGAGGACACGATCGAATGGTCTTGCTACGGTCACCACGTTATTTCCCACGACGGCACGACGGGCACAATAGAATGCCCCACGGCGGCACGAAGTCATTTTCCACAAGGACACGATCGAAAGGTCCTGCTATGTTACCA
>CAYOPD010000085.1:0-17265 GCA_964405735.1 uncultured Saprospiraceae bacterium
AACCCTATTTTCTCACGGTAAGGGTTGATGGCGGGCCGGAGATGAGTCCCCGTTCTCCTTTGTCCAGCGCGCCTTATGCCATCAGGGCGATTTATGCGGACCAGTCTGCATCCG
Organism: uncultured Saprospiraceae bacterium; assembly: GCA_964405735.1. Lineage (GTDB taxonomy): Bacteria > Bacteroidota > Bacteroidia > Chitinophagales > Saprospiraceae > JADJLQ01. Next base: position 115 of record CAYOPD010000085.1, read on the forward strand.
GCTGGAATCTAAATGGAAACAAAGGCCTTGCTGAAAATCAATTTTTAGGTGCCTTGGACAACAAGCCCTTGCGGTTCCGGATCAATGATTCCATGGCCGGTTATCTTGGCATGGATAATGTTTTCTGGGGTTATCGCGCCGGGGAAAAAAACACCTCGGGAACCTCAAACCTTGCGTTTGGGTACAAATCCATGTGGTCCAATCGCTCCGGCTGGAGCAATGTCTCAATTGGTGATTCCAGTCTTTTGGAAAATGATTCCGGTTGGGGAAATGTATCCATTGGACAAGGTTCTTTGCGAAAAAACATTGAAGGGGTATTGAATACATCCATTGGCACCTATGCCCTGGAGGAAAACCTGGGATCTAGGAATACCGCTGTGGGTTATAAATCAATCCGGTCCAATTTGACGGGATCCATCAATACTGCTGTGGGATATTATTCTCTTGAAAAGAATAAAACCGGTGAAAGAAATGTCGCTGTGGGAGTTGAAGCCATGGCAGAAAATGAAACGGGATCAAGGAATACCGCTGTCGGCGAATTTGCCCTTTGGCACAATAACGGCAACCGAAATGTTGGCATTGGAGCCCTTGCCTTGTATTCTGGGGATACTTCGAATAACAATACGGCCTTGGGGGCCTTTTCCATGTATTCGAGCAAGGCAAGCTACAATGTCGCCGTGGGACACCGATCTTTGTATTCAAATATTTCTGGTGAAAGAAATGTCGCTGTGGGAATGGAAGCTATGAGCAGAAGTGAAATAGGTTCCAGGAATACCGCAGTCGGTGACTATGCACTCCGGCATATTGCCGGCAACGACAATGTAGGCATTGGAACTCTTGCCTTGTATTCAGGAGATTCTTCGAATAACAATACGGCCTTGGGGGCTTATTCCCTCTATTCGAACAAAGCAAACAATAATGTCGCGGTAGGATACAATGCTTTATCTTCAAATGTTTCTGGTGAAAACAACATCGCCCTCGGAAGCCGGGCCATGGAAAACGGTGCTTCAGGTAAAAACAATATCGCCCTTGGCAGACTCGCTCTTTTCAACAATACCGGCGAAAACAACATCGCTCTCGGAAACCGGTCCATGGAAAACAGTGCTTCAGGAAAAAACAATATCGCCATCGGAGGAAATACTCTGTTGAAAAACAAAAGTGAATCCAATATGGCCATCGGCTTCGGTGCTTTACAAGAAAGTTTATTGGGAAAAAATAACATCGCCATCGGAGGCGGCTCCTTATATGGCAACAACGGTGAAATGAATATCTCCATTGGTATCGGTGCCATGCAGGAAAGCGCGGAGGCCAAAAACAACCTTGCTATCGGAAGCAATGCTCTTTTTAACAACACCGGGGAAAACAATATCGCCATCGGAGGCCGGTCCATGGAAAACAGTTTATCGGGGAAAAACAATATCGGAGTCGGGGTAAATGTATTATTGAACAATTCGGGAGAATACAATCTTGCTTTGGGTCACCGCTCCATGGAAAAAAACACCCTTGGAAAATCCAATACCGGTATTGGCGAACTTACCTTATTTGAAAATAATGGCGAAAACAACATCGCGATCGGAAACCGGTCCATGGAAAACAGCATTACTGGCAAACACAATATTGCCATTGGTTCTTTATCCCTTTTTGCCAATAACGGGGAATTAAACTTCGCCGCCGGGGTGAACGCCATGAGGGAAAGTACCCAGGGAAAAAATAATGTAGCCATCGGGACCAACGCCCTGTATTTTAATAATGGTGATTTTAATATGGCGATTGGAAATTATTCCCTGGAATTCCTTTCCGTGGGGACCAACAATGTAGCAGTTGGCCATGAAGCCGGCCGAAACAGCACCAATGCCGGTGACAATACGGCCGTGGGGGCCCGGTCCCTAAGCTCTAACCTCAATGGATTGAAAAACACCGCTCTAGGCACTTATAGTCTTTTCAATAATACGGCTTCCGAAAATACCGCCCTGGGTTATTCCGCCATGCAGTCCAACACCACAGGATCCTTTAATACCGCAGCCGGAAATCATGCGAACAGTTCCAATACTACCGGAAGGTGGAATACGGCAGTAGGCCACTCCGCCTTGCTAACCTCCGTATCCGACAACAGCAATACCGCTATCGGCTTTGAAGCCATGCGCAATTCCAACAATTCCTCCTTTAATGTGGCCGTGGGCAACCTGGCCCTGACCCATAATGTCGGCAATGGAAATGTGGGCGTCGGCAATTTAGCCGGCTTTTTCAACGGCCTCCGCACCACCCATACCAATTCCACCTTCGTAGGGGAAAACGCCCGTTCGAGCAATTTATCCGTTCAGAATTCCACGGCCTTAGGATCCGGCGCCCTGGTTACTGCTTCCAACCAGATTATTCTCGGCAATACCGCCGTCACCCAGATCCGGGGCAATGTGGGGTTTTCCACTTTTTCAGACGCGCGATTTAAGGCTGAGGTGAAAGAAGATATTCCTGGCCTGGCCTTTATTTCAAGGCTCCGCCCCGTATCTTATGTACTTTCTCGCACCAATGACAAGCGGCGGATTAGTGGTTTCATTGCCCAGGAGGTGGAAAAAATAACCAGTGCCCTGGGATTTGATTTTTCCGGGCTTCATTCGCCGAAAAACGATAATGATACCTATAGCCTGACCTACGATAATTTTGTGCCTTCTCTTGTAAAAGCCATCCAGGAGCAACAAAATCAAATCGAAAAGCTGCAAAAACAGAATGATGCATTAAGCGCCCGCCTCAATCACTATGAAGCTCTGGAACAAAGATTGGAGGCTCTGGAATCAAAAATTCAAAAAAATTAAATCCGACGGCATGTTCTTAATCGCATATTCCAGGCCGGTTTTGTGGATTTTGAGTTTTCTGTTAATCGGATTGCGAATTCCCAACGCACAGACTATCCGGTTAACCGCTTTTACCCTTAATTCCAGTGGCCATGATTTCAAAAACGAGTTGATGCAAGTGAGGGGGAGCATTTCCCAGCCCCTGATTGGAGCAATGCCTTCTGCTGCCCAAACCAATCACCAGGGTTTCTGGTTCGTATATACTTCCATCCAGAACAGAATCACGCCCTTGCGACCGTTCTCTGCGCCTGATTCACTGCTTGTCATCTATCCCAACCCGGTACATGACTTGCTTTACCTCGACATTTTTGCCCCTCAGGTTCAATCTCATTGCACAGTGGTCGATATGAGCGGAAAAGTTTTACAAAGCCATTTCCTCAGTGGCGGAAGGTCCATTTTAAATCTGGGAAACCTTTCCTCGGGGTCATACCTGATCCGTATCAGGAATAAACAATTTCTTTACGCCCGGTTGATCCTTAAATTGTAGTCATTCATTTAAATCAATTTTCCCCCTGATTGTAATCAGTCTCCCTGTCAGGCTTCTCTTCTAACTTTGGAATCGGTGAACTATTTAAAACCGAATCATATGAAAGAAGAAACAATAAATCAGAATAAGCTCCTGGTTCGTCTTGCAAATCAGTTATTAAAAGAACAACAGGATCTGGATCATTTGGCCGTACAAATTGCCCTGGGTAAAGCCAGGGTGATCGAACTCTTTGAGGAAGCCAAGCTTCAATTAAAAAAACGCCTCCAGGAGTTTAAAAAAGAACTCCCCCTGGATGGTAAAGAAAATGAAGCCTGGGCCAAATCCCTGAAAGACAAATTCAGCCATCTGGATGTACTGCTTGACAAAGGCAAAGCGAAGACCAAAGTCCTGTTTCAGGGGCAAAAGAAAAATATTCTTCAGGGTCTGGATAAGCTCAAAGCCCAAATCAAGAAAAATCCGGAGGCCGCAAAACTATCGGATGGCTTACATGCAGCTGCGGAGAAAATGAAACTCCAGTTGGACCTTTTTGAAAAGAAAATGGGCACTGAGAAAAAGAAACTAACCAAGGAGTTTAAAGCTGAAATGTATGATGCCAGTAAAAAAATCAACTCCATCGTTGCCAACGTCAAATCAAGACAACAGGACGCGGGAATGAAATGGGAACATTTTAACGATGAGATTAAGATCAGTTATGCTCACCTGAAAAAGGCGATTAAGGCGTTGTAGTTTCTTTGGTAAATTATTAAAAGCTTCGCATAACATCATCTGATCAAGGCCTGGATATCCGGATCCGGTTCAATATTATTCATCTGAACGAGGATATCATCGTATCTCGACCGGACATAGGCGCTCATGGGTTTGAGAGAATATTTTTTGGGATTAGGCAAACAGGCGGCTATCATGGCTGATTCCGTCCGGGTTAAGTCTTTAGCCGGCTTATTGAAATAATGCCTGGCGGCAGCTTCTGCACCGAAGATGCCTTTGCCCGTTTCGATTACGTTCAGATAGCGGTTCAGGATTGTTTTCTTTGGCCAGAAGGTTTCGATCATAAATGTAAAATAGACTTCAAGCCCCTTTCGGATAAAATTACGCCGTTGCCAGAGAAAACAATTTTTTGCCGTCTGTTGGCTGATCGTGCTCGCCCCTTTGGTTCTATGTGGCCTTTTTTTATTGTATTTTAAAGCCAGTTTGATCGCTTTGATATCAAATCCGTCGTGGTCCGGAAACAACTGATCTTCGCTGGCCAAAACCGCCAGTTTAATGTTTGAACTCATCGCGCCATAACTCACATAATCCCTTTTCAGTCCGTGTCCGGAAATCAAACTTCCAATTTGGGTAAAGGTCAGGGGTGGATTGATCAAGCCATACAACAAAACAAAAAACCATTGTAATAAATAGGCTACAATAAAAAATTTATAGGCCCAGGTGACCACTCTTCTTATTTGCGGTCGCTGCTGCAAATAAACTTTATAAACAATCACCAGGGCCGCAATAAAAACAAAAAACAGAATAGCTTTCCACAACAATGGCGCCAGTTCAGCCCTCCGTTCCTGCAATTCCGAAAAATTGAGAATCAGAAAATAAACCAATTGGAAAAAAAGGAGGGTTAAGACCAGTTTGTCGCTGATGTTCCAAAATAAGTCTGTGTATTTTTTAATTCTGGTTGGCAGTACCTGCATGATGGAGCAGGGGTTAAATTAATGAATATGTGTTCATGTCCATATCTTTTATAAACTCAGATATTCCACAGACCGTCCAGTCGTCCCGGAACTGAAATTTTTCTCCTGTTGGAATGACGATTACCCGATGCTGCGGATTTATCACCGATATGGCTTCTGTATTGCCGCGGGTTAGTTGAGGGGAATTGGTTAATTTAATTTCTACTGCATATTCAATTCGGTTTCCTGAACTTAAAATTAAGCCCACCTCTGCACCCGCTGCGGTCCTGTAAAAATAAGGGGTGATCTGGTTCGGAATAATGCTCAGTATCTGTTGAATCACAAAACCTTCCCAACTGTTTCCGGCCTGGGGATGTCCCATTAATTGATTGTAATTATTGACGGCCAACAAATAATGCAGCATCCCGGTATCCCTGATGTATACCTTGGGGCTTTTGACCAGGCGCTTATTTAAGTTGTTATGCCAGGGTTTCAGGGTCCGGATCAACATGGCCTCTTCCAGATAAAAGATGGCCTTTGTAACCGTTGGTTGCGATACACCGAGTGATTTCGCAATACTACTGTAATTAATCAGCTGACCGTGCATATGAGCCAGCATTTGCAACAACCGCTCAATCTGCATGGCTCCCATAGGCAAACCCAACTGGGCCAAGTCACGGGTTGAATAACTGAGCATAAAATCAGCATACCATTGCATGGCTTCCGTATCGTTGGCCGTCAGAAAGGCTCCCGGAAATCCTCCGCGAAACCAAAGTTTATTGAGCTCGGCATTTTTAATCTCTGCCAGTGTAAAAGGAAACAACTCACGATATCGAACCCTTCCCGCGAGCGACTGCCCGCTGCGTTGCAACAATGCAGGGGAAGCGGAACCCAGTAATATAAAACGGCCGCTTCGCCGGTTTTCATCGATCAGAGACCTCAATACCGGGAACAAATCCGGCACAAACTGAACCTCATCAAGGATGACAGTAATATCCTGGAATTGCCTTAAAAAAAGTTCAGCGTCCGCCAATTTGATTCTATCCGACGGTAACTCGAGATCCAGATAGAGAAAATTACGGCTGTCTTCCGCTGCGATCTGTTTTACAAGGGTGGTTTTACCTACCTGCCTCGGTCCATAAACTACAACAACCGGGACGGTTTGTAAGTCCTTTTTAAGGATTTGTCCAAGTCTCCTGGAAAACATTTGGGTTCAAATATCCATGCAAATTTAAAATTTATTTTTTAATATGCATTATTGTTATACAGAATTTTTAACCCTTCTTTTGACATATAGCCCTAAAAACCAGTGAAATAGGGCTAGTTTTTACCTGTTTTCCATAGTTTTCCGTACCTCATTTGAGGATAAGTTATTTTTCAGCATGGCCTTGCACAATTGGAATTTATGCATTTACTTTGTATCAAAAAGTACTTTTAATGAAGGAAGAACAGGATTACATTCGGGATATCACCGAGATACGTTCCATGATGGAGCGTTCTTCCAAATTTTTATCTCTCGCCGGCTGGTCTGGCATCCTGGCGGGTATTTATGCCCTGGCCGGGGCCTATATCGCCTACCGCGTTTTTGATTTTAATCCGGTTGATCTGGTATACAGCAATGCCCCACCGGAAAGTTTAAACTCCAGCCTGTGGAAGGTGGTTATCTTAGGTCTTGTTATTCTGGTTTTGGCCATTGGAACGGCTGTTTATCTTTCCTATAAAAAAGCCAAAAAAAAGGGGGAGAAACTTTGGAATCCCATTACCCGGCGCTTATTGATCCATATGGCGGTTCCGCTCCTTGCAGGAGGACTGTTGATCCTTATTTTGATCTCTAAGGGCTTTATCGGTTTGATGGCTCCGTTCACTTTGTTGTTTTATGGGCTGGCCTTATTCAATATCAGCAAGTTCACCTTTGAGGAGGTGAAAACCCTGGGACTTATAGAGATGGGCCTGGGCCTGATCAGCGTTTATTTCACCGGGTATGGTTTGTTGCTCTGGGCACTGGGATTTGGGTTGGCCCATGTCTTATACGGCATTTTTATACATTACAGGTACGAACGGTGAAATTATTTATAAACGGATTTCATAAAGCCTTTGAAAGCAGGATCAGGCTTGGCATCATGTCGGCGCTGGCTGTCAATGACAAGTTTGATTTCAATGCGCTGAAGGATTTCCTCGATGTGACCGATGGCAACCTGGCCAGTCATATCAAGGCTTTGGAGAAAGAAGAGTTTATAAGCGTGGAAAAATCTTTTGTAGGGAAAAAACCCAATACAAAATATTATATGACCCCAAAAGGCAAAAAAGCGTTTGAGGACCATCTTAAGGCATTGGAAATATTAATTAAAAAATCGAGCTGATTTTTTTTGTTCGTTCACTTTGAAATACAAAGCATATTTAAACATAAATAATATGGAATCAAATATTAAAAACCCGGCCGGGCCCCTCAATATGGAGGAGGAGATTGTATCAAACCTCGACCATCCCGGCCAACTCGAAAAATTGTACCAGGACAATAAACGGGCATTTAAAAAAGCGTTCAACCAAATTTATCCCGGCATCAGGGAAAAAACAACCGCGCAAATCTGGCACGAACGTTTGAATTTCGAAAGTGGAGAAATTTCCTGGGGAACCCGCAATGAATGGATTTTTATGCTGGCGACAGCCTTCCTGGCGGGACTGATTGCCAAAATCCCGGATTTTGCATCCCTTGATCCAGATTCCTTTTACCCACGCAACCTCGCTTTTATTGTCTTTCCGTTCCTGGCCGCATATTTTGTCTGGAAACAAAAACTGCCCCCCAAAAGGTTTTTACCCCTTTTATCTGTGATATTCATTTCAGCGTTATACGTAAACCTGTTGCCCGATAATCCGGAAAGCGATACCTTGATTTTGGCCTGTATTCACCTTCCGCTGTTATTATGGGCGGTGCTGGGCCTTGCCTTTGTTGGCGGAGATCTGAACAATCCTTACCGGCGATTGGATTTTCTGCGGTATAATGGAGATCTGGTGGTCATGACCACGATCATAGGAATTGCGGGAGGCCTGTTAACCGCCGTTACCATCGGTTTGTTCGGGCTCATTGACCTTAAAATTGAAGATTTGTATTTCCACTATTTCGGAATTTGGGGCCTTGCGGCCGCCCCCATCCTCGGCACCTACCTCGTTCAAACCAATCCGCAACTGGTGAAACACGTTTCACCGGTCGTTGCCAGGGTTTTTACCCCGTTGGTGCTGGTCATGCTGCTGATCTATCTTTTCGCAGTAATTTATACAGGCAAAGACCCCTATAACGACAGGGAATTCCTTTTGGTTTTTAATGTCCTGTTGATCGGAGTTATGGCCATCATTCTTTTTTCGATCGCTGAAAGTTCAAAAACCGGCGGAAGCAATATAAGGCACATCTTGTTGTTTGCCTTGTCCGCGGTGACCATTCTCCTCAACGGAATTGCCTTGTCCGCCATTCTTTTCCGGATTTCAGAATGGGGCGTTACCCCTAATCGCCTGGCTGTTTTGGGCGGAAATGTTCTGATTCTTACCAACCTTCTCCTGGTGAGCTACCGGCTTTTTAAAACCATCCGGGATAAAAACAGAATAGAGCAGGTGGAGAAAAGCATTGCTTCCTATTTGCCGGTTTACATCCTGTGGGCCATAGTAGTGACTTTTATTTTTCCGGTAGTATTCGGTTTTAATTAAGGAGAAACTGAAAATAAATTATAATAGCAGGCAGCATGAAAATTAAAACGATAGTTTGGCTCACTGTTTTCAGTATAGCCATGGGTTACCTGGAATCCGCTGTAGTGATTTACCTGAGGAAAATTTATTATCCAGGTGGATTTCAATTTCCGCTGGTTCCAATGGAATCAGATATTATATGGGTTGAATTGTTTCGCGAAGCGGCGACCCTCATCATGCTGCTGGGGGTCGGCATCCTCTCAGCTCAAAAAGCTTCTCTTCGTTTTGCGAGCTTCCTTTATTGTTTCGCGGTCTGGGACCTGTTTTATTATATTTTTCTTTGGGTCTTCCTGGGCTGGCCTGGATCCTTATTTACCTGGGATATCTTGTTTTTAATACCTGTTCCCTGGGTGGGGCCTGTGATAACTCCTTGCATCATCTCCATGACCATGATCATGTTGTCTTTAAGCGTTTTTCATTTCCAGCGACAGGGATCGAATACCCGGCTGAGGGCCAATGAGTGGGGTTTGTTCGGGACCGGCAGCGTTGTAATTGTCCTTTCTTTTATCTGGGACTATTGGCGGTATGTGCGGGATTTGAAATTATCGGAAAGGTCGAATACCTTTTCCGGCTCCCAAAACTTGTTCCATGAAATAAAAGACTATGTTCCCGTTGATTTTAACTGGTTTTTGTTTTTAACCGGGGAGTTCATCCTGATTTATGCAACGATGGCATTCATCCACAGGATAAAAAATAATTCTACTTCCTGGAAGTCCGAAGTGCAGGCAAACCAATACCTGCAGCATCAAAGCCCCCATCCACGGCAATCGTCTGACCTGTAATGAAAGAGGCTTGTTCTGAACATAGAAATACAATGGATTGAGCCACTTCCTTCTCCGTAGCGGAGCGGTTCAAGGGGATTCCATCATAATACGCTTTGATTATTTCCGGTGAATGTACCGCTTCCGCCAATTTGGTTTTTACGGGGCCCGGGGCAACACAATTAACCCGGACTCCAAAATCACCGAGTTCCACGGCCAATTGTTTAGTCAGGTGGATTACGGCCGCTTTTGATGTTCCATACGCTACCCGTAAGGTACTGGCACGCACCCCCGATATGGAAGCGATATTAACCACCGAACCCTGAGTTCCCTTTAATGCTGCCAGGGCCGCCTGGGTGCACAGGAAAACGCCATCTAAATTGGTGGCCATGATGGTCCTCCAGCACTCAAAATCCGTTTCTTCAAGTGGTTTGAAAAAGGCCACGCCTGCATTATTTACCAGAGCATCGATTCGGCCAAAGGCCCCGACTACTCTTGAAACCATCCCCGTAACCTGGCCAGGAACAGATACATCGCAAAAAACGGGCAGTACTCCCTGCAATTCCTCAGCCGCTTTTTGTAATTCTTCCTGATCGCGGTCAATCATGGCCACCTGCCAATCATTCTCTAAAAAAAGTTTGGTTGTGGCAAGTCCAATTCCCCTTGCCGCTCCTGTCACAATAGCAATTTTATTAGTCATGCATTACTTCTTTTACCCTATACAATAACTAGGGTTGCAAAAGTAGAATTCAGAAATCAATATTTACGTTTTGATCTGGTTTCACTAATATTCATTGCCTTGTCGGGTTAAGCTCATTTGATTGTTTCAACGCTTTCGTTTTTCCAGATACCAAAATGCCGCCATTCCCAAAAAACCCAGCCATCCCACAATGCCCCAGGGAAAACTTCCGTCCCCGTTACTCGAAATGTTTCCATTCAATACATCGGACAGGGTTGTGGGAGTGACTTGTGGTTTCACGCGTTTATCGGGGGTGTGGCCAGAACACCCACCTTCAATATCACAAATTACAATACAATAACTTTCGCCGCATTTTTTGGAGCAGATCCAGTTTTCTCCATCCGGAGTCATCGTGAACGTCCCGCCATTAGCCTCGCATTGGGTTTTTAAATCGGATGCGCTGATATGTCCAAGATTTGTATCCGCCGATGAAACCGGTCCTACCAAACACACAAGCAGCAATACGATCAGGAAAATAGAGGTAACCGGGCTTTCCGGAAAGGAATGAATCTGGGTTTTCATCGTAAAGATTTTTTTGAATAAAAAGACAACCCTTTATTTAACCTTTTAAGGGCCCTTTTTTATTTGTAAGTTAAGAGATCTTTTCTAGATCCGTATCCTGATATCCGCAAAAATCCTTCTTAATTCCCGACGGTAATCAAAAGGCGCCGCATTGTTCTTGATAAGATATTGCCTCTGGTTGATAAGATTTTTTGCGGATAAACCCAGTTCTGCAAACGCGTTTATTCTGTATGCGATTTTGCAATCGAGGTTTAACCAGGATGGTACCACGCCCGGGCGGTATTTTTCATAAGCCGGGACGATATCGGTTGACCTTCGGGCCACGCTGCCCTGGTAGTGTGCGGATACCGATGCGCAAAATTTGGATTCCGAATACAGGATACCCAGGTTTGCAAGATGTGCGGGAGCCCAGGTTATTTTGTTTCGGCTGATGGCCACGGTGGAATCCGCGATCGATTCATCGAGGCGCTTGCTGAAGGAATAATTGAAAAAGCCTGAAAAGCGGTTTTTATTGAAATGAAGTTCTGTTTCAAAACCAGTGGTTTTTAAGGTGTAAATATTGGTGCTCAGGTTGGCGTTGGCCACGCTGTATGCGATCTGGTTTTTAAAATGGACCAAAAACCAATTCACTCCAAGGTCTATAAATTTGGATAACTTCCAATCAATGCCAAGGTCGTAATTGGTCACAATTTCGGGTTCCAGTTGATTGATGTTGGAAGCGAGGGTAAACGTATTGGCGCCAAACATCTCTGTTGGAGAAGGAGTGCGGAACGCCTTGCCCGCTATGGCCTTAATGGTAAGATTGCCCGCATCGAATACAAGGCAGGCCTGGGGAGAAAGCAGGGAAAATTTTTTGTTTTTTACCGGTCTGCCCGGTGCATGGATATCGGTATAATTAAAAAACTGGTTGTCGTACCTGCCCCCTGCCGTGAGTTGCAGCCGATCAAAAAGTTTGGGCGAAATGTACCGCACAAATGCAGCTGCATTTTTTACCGGTTTATCCAGGATGTATTCCAGCCAGGGATTGAGCCGATAAATACGGTTTGAGGAGTCCGGTGCCGCGAAAGTATTCAGGTCCATATTGGCTGTATGAAATTCGTCCCCACCGTAACTAAAATAATCCCCATCCAATCCAACGATGAACCGGTTTGAATGAATAGTATAGTCTCCCCGTAAACGGACAAACAAATCCCTCGCGTTTGTTTTTAATGCTTCGGAAACCCCATTTGGAAATTGAATTCCATAAGCAGCTGAATGATCCGGAAAGAAGCGCATATTCCAGTTGATCCCATGATTCTGGTACCGAGCGGAGGCCTCGTAGTTGAATTTTTTATTTTCATCCCTTGGGGCGTATTTCACAGCGACTATCCTTCTGTATTCGTTCATCACCTCGGGCTGGTCCGGCACAGAAAAAAGCCAGCCATGGCCGGTCTGAAAGCCCCAATGCTGCTCATGGTACTGCAGGGAAAGACCCTTGTATTTTTCTTTCCCATAGACCTTCAAGAAAAAATAATGATTGTCCTGATCATCTTTTACTTTATATGATGCCGGGTCGCCATTCGCCGATCTTCTCCCGGAAAGATCATAAGAATTATAGGCATTGCCTTGTGTAGTAAAATGAGTGAACGAGGCCACCATGCCTGCCGATTTGTTTTCCGTTCCGGTGATGATATCTGTTATGAACGTGTTGTTTGATCCAGCCCTGAAACGCACATCGGCAATTCCATTGAGGTCCGGGGCCTCGAGGGTATTGGAGGCAATCACTCCGTTTATGGCATTACCTCCATACAAAGCACCTCCCGGGCCGCGGATGATTTCAAAGGATTTGGTAAAGACCAGGGGGGTGTTTTCCCAGGTATACGAACTGCCGTAAAGATTATCGTTGAATGGAATACCATCCACCAAGGTGAGTATATGGTTTTTATTCCAGCCTTCGTACATGCCCCGGAATGAAATGGTCCGCCGGTCGTAATCCTGGGATGGGGCAAAACCGGGCAGGCTGTAAAAAATTTCGTTGGCGCTGATCCATCCATATTTTTGGGTAAGCACATTGGTGATCACAGAAAGGTTGGCCGGGGCCTCTGTTTGCTTTTGTATATATCCGGAGGCGGAAACCACATAAAATTGCTCTAAGGAGTCCGGATTGGTGAATTTGCCCGTATCCGCAGACTGTGCAACTATTGTTTGCAATTGGAAAAGGGTAAAAAGGACAAAGGAATACAGGATGAGTTTGTTCCTTACATATTCTGTTATTTTGTTACACATCGGTTCAATTCAATAAGCGCAAAATGAAATGGGGTGTCCCTTAGGAAAGGATGTCAGGAAGAGACGAATTAATTTAGAAAAAAATAGTGAACATAATCCGTCCACCGTTTACTTTCGAAAATGGCAGCCGCGCCGTTACCGGGTAAAAGATAAGAGCCTTCAACCAGGTAATCGCTTAATTCTTTGGCCAGTTCATTCCAGGGTTGGAATGCCTGCTTGAGCATTTCCGTTTCCGGCTGACCGGTAGGCCAGTATTTATCCCGGGCCGCGGGTGAAGTTATGGTAAACACGGTCAGGTAAGTGGTTCCTTTAAAAACAGAGGCATTCCCGGCTATTTGTTTATAATACAGCATTTGCATATCGGGCAATAAACTTCCCAGTGCAGGATGCAATTTATCCCTAACCAATTTTTCAAACGCCGCAGCCCGCTCCGGCCTTACCCGGATATAATGCAGGCCCAAAATTCCGGCAGCAGGCAGGGATTTGAATTGATCAGGCCCTATTAACCTATACTCAGCAAATTCTTCGGGATTATTTAAGTAGGCAGAAAGGACCGATTTTGATTTTTTATCCAATTCCGGACCAAACGGAACATTAGCCTTATTGGTATTCTTATTGACAGATCCGGACCACATATAAGCCATCAACAGTTGATCCTTTCCCTCCCCCCGGTCGGCCTTGTAAACGCTCAGCAGTTTTCTGGGATTGGTTTTGTTCCAGGTAGGTAACCATTCCTTGACCGCAAAGGACATGAACGTTTCCGGACTGATATTGGTTTTGAATACCGGGCGGTTCAGGATCATGACCTCGCCGATTTGAGTGGATTGGGCAGGGAGGATGGTTAATTTGGCTAACAGAAAGAGTAAACCGCTTATTGTTTTATGGAACCTGGCCATGGGTCGAAATTGAGGAAATTATTTGAGGCTTTTAAATTACGTTTTTTATTCCGGCCGTCGAATAGCCGAAAAGTTTAAAGATCAGGCGGTTCGCTCTTTTACCCTTTACCTTTGGACTTTTATATTTTTTTGAACAAATGAACTGATACAATGAATAAAGCATTTATTTTGATCATGGGTGGGGCTATCTGGTGTGCCGCCTCTTGTAAATCCCGGGCACAGCTGCAAAAAGCGTTCTTCTCGGTGGAGACCCAAAAACCCAACACTGATTATAAACCCGCTTTCGATGGACAGACGCGCATCCGGGCCGTGATCACAAATACCCCTTATGAAGCGAAGGTGTTGACTTCTTCCCTGCAAAGTCCGTGGGGCATCGTAGCCCTCCCCGATGGCCGATTCATCATAACGGAGAAAGCCGGAACGATGCGGATGGTGTCCGCATCAGGAACGGTTGGAGAACCCATTCAGGGAATCCCGAAAGTGAACAGCCGCGGCCAGGGTGGTTTGTTGGGTATTTGTATTGATCCGTCTTTTGCTGCTAACAGGATGGTTTATTGGTCTTTTTCCGAACCGCTCGCCGAAGGAAATGTAACCTCGGTCGCCAGGGGCAAACTTTCATCCGATGAAAAAAACCTGGAGCATGTTACCGTTATTTATCGCGCCACTCCTGCTTACGATGGAACTCTTCATTATGGGGGCCGGGTGCTCTTTTCAAAAGACGGCAATTTGATTGTGACCACCGGCGAACGTTCGGACCGGTCGACCCGTCCCCAGGCCCAGGATATCAATTCCGGATTGGGTAAGGTCATTCGCATCACCAGCGACGGCAAGCCTGCGGCAGGTAATCCTTTTGCCGGGAGAGCCAATGCCAGGCCGGAGTTGTATTCTTATGGTCACCGAAATGTGCAGGGCATCGCTATTCATCCTGAAACCGGGGAAATATGGGAAACCGAATTCGGGCCCCGGGGCGGGGACGAGCTCAACCGGATCATGGCCGGAAAAAACTATGGCTGGCCCCTCATTACTTACGGTATCGAATATGGTGGCGGTAAAATCGGTGACGCCATTCAACAGAAGGAGGGCCTTGAACAACCCGTTTATTATTGGGACCCTGTGATTTCGCCTAGCGGGATTACGTTTTATGACGCCCGCCTGCCGGACGGGCAGGGAAAGGCTATCGCCGAATGGAAAAATAATTTGTTCATTGCTTGCCTTAGCGGCTCTCATATTTGTCGCCTGGTCATTGAAAACAATAAGGTAACCGGGGAAGAAAGGCTTCTTTCGGGCGAAAATCAGCGTTTCAGGGATATTACACAGGGCATGGATGGGGCCTTGTATGCGATCACAGACCAGGGAAGGCTGTACCGTATTGGAAAAAATTAACGGTTGGTTTGCTTTATAACGTTATTTTTCTAAAATCAGTTTTTTTACCTGGTTTATTCCGCTTCTTGTATTCAGTTTAAGGAAATACATTCCTGTTGCAAATTCACTGCCATCAATTATTGCCTGGTAAACATTTCCCTCTTCAGTATGACCATTATATAAAATTTGTATTTCTCTTCCAGTCACATCGGTTAACCGGAGCTTGACGAAATCATCTCCCGGAAGTCCAAACCGGATGGTGGTTGTTTTGGAAAAAGGATTGGGGAAGGCGGCGAGATAATCTATTTCGCCTAGATTGTTTTCAGTACTCAAATTCGTCAGCCATATTGATTTATCTTCGTGCCCGGATATTTTATTGCTGGGGCAGGGTCCTAGCCGGTCTTCAGAATGATATTTTAAATACCACTTGGCTTTATCCGTTTTTTCACAAAATGTATAATAGGGGTCCTTAAAACTCCCCGTACCATGACAGATCAATACATTATTCAGATCACTGCCACATCTGACGTCAATCACTTTAACCGTCACACTATCCACAGCGGTACAATTATTGAAGTCGGTGACGGTGAGGTAATAAACAGTCGTGATGGCAGGACAAACATTAATGAACGGAGCATGGCTGCCGTTACTCCATGTTAAAGTCCTGGGAGGCACACCACCTGTTACGGTAGACTGCAATTTGGTACATGCCGAATCCGGGAATCCGAGGTAAACCATTTTATCGGGTCCTGCATCAACGGTTAACGGTGGTAAAACCGTAATACATTGTGAACAAGTTGATGTATTTCCACAAGCATCTACCGCTTTCCAGGTACGGCAATGGATTTTTGTTCCATTGATTCCCGGGTTGATCGTGGTTGAAACGATTTCCGCCGTTATGCCGGGACTGCAGCCATCCGTGACAACAGGCGTTCCAAATACAACCGGCCCACACTTAAGTATAAAGTCTGCAGGGCAGGTCAGGATTGGTGCTGCGTCTTTATTGATTTGCAAAGTCGAAGTTGCCGTTTTCATATTGCCACAATTATCCATTGCAGTCCAGGTGACTACTATATCATCGCCTGTACAATAATTAAATGTGGTACTGCTGAAACCATAAGTCACAGTTGGTTTTTTGGTGCAATTATCCGAAACGGTATAATTATCCAACCAGTCTAAAATCATAAGAAAGGTGGTCAGTGAATTCTGCGTACAACTCAGTGTCAGATTGGGTGGAGCTATCAAAGTTGGCTGCTGAGTATCCGGCACCACCGTAATGGTCTGCGTTTTCTGCGTCGAGTTATTGCAGGCATCTGTCGCCGTCCAAGTCACTGTGATTGCATAAGTAGCTGGTGCGCAGATATTCAGTTCGGACATATTAAAATCGTATGTCAATTCCGGATCGGTATCACAATTGTCAGAGGCTGAAGCGCTGCCCAGCCAATCCAATATTTGTATTGATGGGTCGTTCGTTGCATTTATATCGCCACAGTCCAGCACCAGTGGAGGCGGTACGGTTATTGAAGGAGTCTGTGTATCCGGTACCACCGTAATGGTCTGCGTCTTTTGACTCGAATTATTGCAGGCATCGTTTGCCGTCCAGGTCACCGTGATCGTGTAGGTAGCCGTTGTGCAAATAACCAATTGCGACATATTGAAATCGTAAGTTAATTCCGGATCGGTATCACAATTGTCAGTGGCACTTGCACTACCCAACCAATCCAGGATTTGAGCCGATGGATCGGACGTTTCGTTAATATCTCCGCAATCCAGTACCAGGGGCGCCGGCACGGTAATGGAGGGATCTTCTGTATCTGGTACTACCGTAATGGTCTGCGTCTTTTGACTCGAATTATTGCAGGCATCGTTTGCCGTCC
>CAYOPD010000085.1:17365-18047 GCA_964405735.1 uncultured Saprospiraceae bacterium
CCAGTACCAGGGGCGCCGGCACGGTAATGGAGGGATCTTCTGTATCTGGTACTACGGAAATGGTTGAGGAATCCTGCGCGGAGCTGCCACAACCATCTATCGCAGTCCAGGTTACTTTGATCATATAAATTAATGGTGTGCATATATTCAGAGTGGTAGTATTAAAGTCATG
Organism: uncultured Saprospiraceae bacterium; assembly: GCA_964405735.1. Taxonomy (GTDB): domain Bacteria; phylum Bacteroidota; class Bacteroidia; order Chitinophagales; family Saprospiraceae; genus JADJLQ01. Next base: position 17,538 of record CAYOPD010000085.1, read on the forward strand.
TGTGACCAGAGGTTTATTATCACAACCACCAGAAACCGTATAGTTTCTCAACCAATCCAGGATTTGCGCCGACGGGTCGGTGGTTTCGTTAATGTCGCCACAATCCAACACCAGACCTGCGGGGGCATCCAGGATCAGTGCTTGTCCAGTAAGTTGATTCCCTTTAAAGTGTATTATTGTGAAGAAAATCCAAATAATTGACCGAAAAATTTTTATTTTCATATATAAATATTGTTGAATCTAATTAAAAACCTTTGTTATTTTATTTTCAACAAAATATAAAAAATTTACTGTTTTTTTGAGTGGTTTCCGGATTTTACAATATTTCTATAATTTAAATGATCCACCTTTTGCCAAACTCTAACCAGAAGGTATTGTCCGGTTGATCCAATTAGAGTAAATTAATAAAGAAAAATCCTATTAACATGCGAAACAGAAAGTTGGATTTATTTCTCGTCATCGGACTGAGCGCCTTGCTGTCCATTGCCCGGGGACAAGGATGCAGCGACG
>CAYOPD010000086.1:0-16973 GCA_964405735.1 uncultured Saprospiraceae bacterium
CGAATAATGATCTGGATCCGGACTGGGATCCGCTGACCTTTACTTTGTTGACTCCACCTGTGAATGGCAATCTAACCGGAGCGCTTGATCCTATGACGGGAGCCTTCACCTATACACCCAACATGGGCTTCACAGGAGTGGACAGCTTCCAGTATATCATCTGTGACGATGGAACTCCATCTTTATGCGATACGGCCTGGGCTTATATCGAGATCAACCCTGACCGGAATGGAGTTGGAAACGATCCACCGGTAGCGGGCAACGATGTAAATGCGACGCCGGTGAATACACCGGTATCGGGTAGCGTTGCCCCGAATGATTTTGATCCGAATGGGGATGGCCTGACCTTTACTACAGCAGGTCCGACTCCTCCGGGTCTGGTCCTGAATTCAGATGGCAGTTACACCTATACTCCGCCGGCTAATTTCATAGGTACGGTGAGCCAGGTATATTCGGTCTGTGACGATGGGTCACCCTCACTTTGCGATACGGCAACCCTGGTGATCGTGGTGGTTCCTGAGCCGCCGATCGCACAAGTAGATCATAATGGAACCCTGATCAATACGCCTGTACCTGGTGACCTTTCCACCAATGATGTGGATCCGAACGGCCTGGCATTGATTTATAATACCACACCTCTGATTGCTCCACCCAATGGAGGAGTGACCATCAATCCGGATGGGACCTATGTGTACACGCCGAATAATGGATTTACCGGCGTAGACAGTTTCCGATATGTGGTTTGCAATACCATTGGATTGTGCGATACGAGTTGGGCCTACATCGCCGTAATGCCGATCACGGAAGGCAATGATCCCCCGGCTGCTTTGAATGATTATTTCATGACCTTCCCGAACACTCCGGTGAGCAGTACCGTTGCCAACAACGATATTGACCCGGAAAGCGATCCTTTGACTTTCAATACCACACCGGTGGTGCCGCCAACCAATGGCATGCTCACCCTGAATGCAGACGGTACTTTCACGTATACGCCCAATATGGGATTTACAGGAATTGACAGCTTCCGTTATGAAGTGTGTGATAATGGACTGCCCCCGCTCTGCGACCAGGCCTGGGCCTATATCGAAATACCGAATGAAACCCCCGATGATGTCAACAATCCTCCTTTTGCCGGCAACGATGTCTACCTGACCCAGATGAATACTCCGGTCAGTGGCAGCGTGCTGCCAAACGACTGGGACCCGGATGACGATCCTTTGAAAGTAACGCCGGTAGGCCCGCTGCCTCCAGGCCTGGTCCTGAATATGGACGGATCCTTCACCTACAATCCGCCCACGGGTGAAGTGGGGACCATCAATGTACCTTACGTGGTATGTGATGACGGAGAGCCCATGCTTTGCGATACCGCAACGCTGACCATCATCATCAATTATACGCTGACCTGCAAGGACGGATTGGTTTGTAACAACAAGGTCAATGTTTCCATTGACTGCGGCCAGAAGATTACGCCTTTGGACCTGTTGAAAAACCAGTCCCTGCCTACCTTCTATTATGAAGTGGAGATCCGGGACGCCGCCGGCAGGGTGATACCCAACGATTCCTTATCCCGCCGGCATATTGGATACTGTTTTACAGTTTCCATTAAATTGCCTTATTGCGGTCAAAACAGTTGCTGGGGGACCATTTGTATTGAGGACAAAGCACCTCCTAAACTCGATTGTTCTCCGGATACGGTATATTGTTTTGAAATCGGTCAATTGCCAACGGACTTTTATGTAGAAGACAATTGCAGCGGTCCGGTGAAGGTCCAGGTAGTGAGTGAGCAGTATATTGATTACGGTTGTGACAGTGTGTTGTTCCAGGGTGTTGTAAAGAGGAGATTGATTGCCACGGATACCTGGAAGAATTCGATAACCTGTGAGAAACTGTATTATGTACGCAGGCTAAACCTGGATGAAGTAATATGCCCACGAGATACTGCCATCGATTGCAGCCTGGAAGTGGTGAACAAAATACCGTTCACGGATCCACGCCGGAGTGGCGCACCTACGATAGATGGCATTCTATTGTGGCCAAACAATGTGTCATGCAAGGTGCTGGCGGGTTATCACGATGTACGATCCGAGGTCTGCGGCAGTGGTTATAAGATTTTCCGGACCTGGACGATTACCGACTGGTGTGGAAGAAGGGATACGATGTGTACGCAGGTCATCAAGGTGATTGATCAGACCCCGCCGGTAGCGAGGGATACGATACTGAGGACGGTGAGTGCGGATCCGCACGATTGCAGGGCAAGGATCCAACTGGATACCCTGCCGGTGAGTGATTGTAACCGGGTGACCCAAACTTATTCTTACCCTTACCTGGATGAGGCCACCGGGGTGATCAAGATCGCCAGTGGGACCTTACCCGCCCGCGTATGGGTGTCCAGCGGAGTCACCGTAATCGAGGTGACGCTGGTGGACGACTGTTTGAACCGGAGTACGAAAACCATCACGGTAAATGTTGTGGATCAGACTCCACCAACACCGGTGTGCAAGGAGTATACCCAGGTGACCGTGGATCCGGAAAGTTGCTGGACGGTAATCAAAGCAAAAGACCTGGACAACGGCAGCCATGACAATTGTGTAGGCCAGTTGCATTTTGCGGTAGCCCGGATGGCTGATATCGAAAAAGCGCGTGCGGACTATCTGTTGAAGCTCGAGGTGGAATGTGGCCGCAAAGAATACCTGGACCACAAGGCCTGGTACGATAAGTATATCGAGGACTGGATCAATATGTATGTATTCGATGACGAATTGCATATGGACGACTGCGGCACCAATCAGGTGGTACTGAGGGTATACGAAGCCGACAGCATGCCCAGAATGGATCCTCACATCTGGCCCTGTGGAGAGCATGAATGGTTCTGTTACAATACTTACCCGGAATACCGGTTGGTGCACAATTACCATTTCTTTTCAACCAATCCTCCGGCCAGCAAGGATTGTGATGCCGGAGCTCCGTGGTTGTGCAAGAAGGCGAGTGAAAAATGGTTTTCTGAGAGGAAGTCGCAATTTGAGTTTACCCGTTATTATGGGACGAACAATGGCGCGAACTTCCCGCAGACCCGCCTCTATAACGATTGTATGATCAATGTGATCGTGGATGACAAACAAGCCCCGGTAGTGAAACACCTGGAAGACGTGACGGTTTATTGCGACAATGCACCAGCCGGTACGGCCTATGCCAGGCAGTTGTGCAAATCCGGAGAGGAATTCAAGAGCTGGCCGGGACCGCTGAACTACCAGGGAGTGAATTATGGATATTATGGTGGCAGCAATCATATAGAGCGCGGCCATACGGATCATAATAATATACTGTATGGATGCGATGATAATGACCAGTGGGCGCCCATTTATTGCCGCAAATGGCTCTATCTGGACAGCTTTGACCAGGATGGACCGGTCGATCCGGCCCAATATTTCAGCACCCTGGTCAAATTTGACAAGGACAGGCCTAGCAGGAAACTGGCCGATAATGAATTTTCAATAACCGACAACTGCAGGCTGGATGATACTACCTTGCACATAACCGACCTTGGATCCGTCAATCAATGCGGGGAAGGCTGGTACCAGCGGACCTGGTCGATCAAAGACAAGTGCGGGAATGAGGCGATCGCGGTCCAGAAAGTGATCATCAAACACCGCAGCGATTTTGAAGTGGTATTCCCGCCGGACCTGGAAGTGACCTGTGAGACGGAAAATGCCACGGATTCCAGCCGGACCGGAAAACCAATAGTCAGTGATGACGAGTGCGAAATCATCGGACTGCGTTATGTGGATGAAATTTCGACCCAGGTGGATGGAGCTTGTTACAAGATCATACGCACCTGGACCCTGATCGATTGGTGTATTTACGATCCAAACGCGCATACGATCCATCCGGACGTGATTGTGGATGATCGCCTGCGGGCCAATGACAAAGACAGGGCCTGCGTCATCCGCAGTCTGAAGGACAATGGAGACGGCTTTATGAAATATGTTCAGATCATCAAGGTCTTTGATCATGAGGCGCCGGTACTGAACTGCCGTGATACGACGGTTTGTATTACCGATGGCTGCCAGAAAGCGGTCAATATTCCGCTGGCCGGCCAGGACAACTGTGCTCAGGAGATCCTTTACCGGGTTGATATCACCCGGCCGGACGGCTCCGTAGAGACCCGGGTGAATGTCAATTCGATCTCCGGCAATTTTGCAGCAGGAGTATATACGGTCCGGATCATTGGTAAAGACAACTGCAACAACGCCGATACCTGTACCATGAAGCTGACCATGCGGGATTGCAAGGAGCCTACTCCATATTGCCTCAATGGCGTGGCGACGGTGGTGATGCCGCTGACCGGTGCCATTGAAATATGGGCGAAAGACCTGGACCGCGGAAGTTCGGATAACTGTACACCAAATTCAGCGCTGAAGTTTAGTTTCAGCAGCAATGTGAATGAGGCCAGCCGGGTGTTCCGGTGCGGGGATATTCTTGACGGCAAGCAACAGGCTATACCGGTGGATATCTGGGTGACCGACCAGGCAGGCAATCAGAATTATTGCAGGACCTATATTTTATTGCAGGACAACGGTGGCCAGCCGGGCGGAGTGTGCAGGGATACGACCCTGACTACGGCCAACATCAGTGGTAAACTGCATACAGAGGACAAGGAAGGGGTTGAATTTGCGACTGTTGAACTGAAAGGGGTAGGTCAGGCAGCCATACCTTCATTTAAAACAGGTTCAGACGGAACCTATGCGTTCAGCAATATTCAATTGACCGGAGCCCTGAGCCTCAAAGCGCAACGTGACGACAACCCGATGAACGGGTTGAGTACCCTGGATTTGGTGCTGATGCAGAAGCATTTGCTGGGCACGGAAAAACTGAAGAGCCCATACAAGGTTATAGCCGCGGATGTCAACAACAGCGGGGATATCAGTGTAGTGGACCTGATCGAATTACGCAAGCTGATTTTGGGTATTTACGATAAAATGCCTGACAATACGAGCTGGAAATTTATACCTAAATCCCATACCTTCCAGGATATCCAGAATCCCTGGGGTTATCCCACAGAAGAGCAACTGGATAAGATGAAAGAAAAGGAAGTGAGGGACTTTATCGGAGTTAAAATCGGAGACCTGAACAGCAGCGCGGCGCCGCACAGCCTGATTGGTACCGAGGTCCGGGGCAATGAAAGAGGCCTCACCCTCGAAACCGAAGACCGGCTGGTTCGCAAAGGAGAAGAAGTGCGGGTGACTTTCCGGTCACCGAATTTCCGGGGAATCAGTGGCTGGCAGGGAACCCTGCATACAGGCAATCTCCGGTTTGCCGGAATTGGTAAAGATGGAAAACTGGATCTTAAAGAGGACAATATCGGGCACCGCTGGTCTGCCGAAGGTATGCTGACAATGAGCTGGAACAATCACACCGGAATAGACCTGGATGATCAAAGCCCGCTGTTTACCCTGGTATTTAAAGCCGGAGAGAACGGCCGCTTGTCCGAGATGCTGTACATAGGTTCCCAGCACACCGTTGCAGAGAGCTATGAAGGAAAAGGAGAGCTGGGTGGCCTGTCGATTCGTTTTGTAAGTCCGGAAGGCAATACCGTTGCCTCCCGAAGCGCGTTGTATCAAAACTATCCGAACCCGTTTGATCAGCGTACGGTGATCGGGATCAACCTCGCTCAGGAGGGCAGAGGGGTGCTTCGTATCGTGGACATCACAGGTCGGACCATCAAGGCGATCGAACGGGATTGGACCAAAGGATACCAGGAAGTCTGGCTTGACCGGAGGGAGATCCGCGCGACCGGAGTATTGTACTACCGGTTTGAATCGAAATTCTTTACCGCAAGCAAAAAGATGGTCATCGTAGATTAAGTTTTTTCATTTGATTAATTAAATACGAGAAGCCCCGGAATGATCCGGGGCTTTTTTTTTATACGCTAATCAATGGTAAGGACGGATAAAAATGATTTCAATCGGATTCCGGTAAAAATGCAGGGGGTATGATTTAAAAAAGGTCTATCCGTTTAAAATAATATTAACCTTATCGGAGATGCCACACCTGATGATAACTTAGTGGTTGCGCGATTCTGGCTTTGGAGATGCCTGATGGAATATCAAAATATAAGAAGAAATAAATATTCCTTTACTGACCGAGTTTTGCACTAAGATTGGCTTCAGAGGGTTATCGGGGCAAGTTCGAAGGCATCCTTTAATTTGTGATATTCATTATCTTTATAGTCTAAAAAATTTGTTCGTTATGACAAAAAGCAAAGACCAGAAAAAGGATGTAAAAAAGAAAGCGACTAAAACCCTGAAAGAAAAAAGGGCCGAAAAAAAGAGCAAAGGGAAATAAAGATTCCCAGAAACGCTGACCGGGCAAGGGTCGACTAAAAAGCGATGCCTTTTAATTTCAAGCCGCTGTCTTCCGGCCAGCCATATAGAATATTGAGATTCTGTACGGCCTGGCCGCTGGCGCCTTTCAGCAAATTGTCCAAAGCGGAGATCACCAGGAGGAGGGAGTTGTGCTTTTCCAGGTAAAGGATACATTTGTTGGTATTGACTACCTGCTTGAGGTCCGGATTTTCATCCGTGATCTTTACAAAAGTTTCGTCCTGGTAATAATCCTTGAAGAGTGATCTGGCTTGTTCAAGGCTGAGATCGGTTTTCGTATAAACGGTAGCAAAAATGCCGCGGGTAAAATTTCCCCGGACCGGGATAAAATGGATCGGCGCTTCGAACCGGGCATCCAACTGGATGAGGGACTGCCTGATCTCGGGGAGGTGCTGGTGGCCGAAAGGTTTATATACACTGACGTTTGAGGTTCGCCAGCTGAAATGCAGGGTATCGCTCATCGACTGGCCCGCGCCCGTACTGCCCGTGATGGCGTTGACATGGATATCTTCTTTAAGCAGCCCGGCTTTAGCCAGGGGCAGTAGGGCCAATTGGATGGCCGTGGCGAAGCAACCGCAATTGGCAATGTGGCGTGCCTGTTTGATCCTGGCCCGGTTGAGTTCCGGCAGGCCATATACAAAATCATGGGAGGGATCGGCCAGCCGGAAATCCATACTCAGGTCGATTACCCTTGTCTTTTTATCCAGCGCATGTTTGCCCATGAATTCCTTTGCTTTACCGTGACCGGTGCATAAAAACACCACCTCCGGCCGCCCTTCCAATTGTTTGGAAAAAATCAGGTCGGTCTCCCCCAGCAGGTCGGAATGTACCGAAGTCACCGCCTTCCCGGCCTGGCTTTCACTCACCACCTCGGTAAGTTCCGCAAAAGGATGATGGATCAATATCCGGATCAGTTCACCACCGGTATAACCGGCTCCGCCGACAATCGCAACTGGAACCATAGGAGGCAAAAATAAGGGATATATTGAGCCCACCCGACGGAGTTTTATTTAAATCAATATGAGGTCAGGCGGGCTTGGGATCGAATCGCATTTATTATTGGGGCAATCCGGGCTAAAGCTCAATTCGACTTTAATGACAAGATCCCCAACCTGAAGGCTGAGGATTGGAATGCAATTTTGACCAGAAACTACTTTTTTCGGATATGGTTTCGCACTGCAGACTATTTGGAATTAACGTAAAGATTAATCCAATTATTTACTCCCGGTTGAGTAGGGGATGAAAAGCAGACACAAGGAATAAGCCGCAAATTGTTCCAGATGGAATCATGCCTAGGAGAACCACTCCTCGCCAACTTGTGAATACTGAATACTGACTGCCGACCACCTACTCTGCCGACCGGTGTATCTTATTTGCTGTCGAAAGGATCCGGGTAAAGCCGCGTGCATCCTCCCCGGACCAGGCATTGTTCATCTCTCCATATTGACCCATCTTGCTTTTCATCAAATCGTGCGGTGAATCCACTCCGTGTAATTCAAAGCGGTAAGGGAACAATTTAAGAAACACCGAGCCGGTCACCCTTTCCTGGCTGTGTTCCAGGAAAACCTCGATGTCCCGCATGACCGGATCCAGGTATTGCCCTTCGTGAAGCATCATACCGTACCAATTGGCCAATTGTTCTTTCCAGTATTGTTGCCATTTTGCCAAAGTATGTTTTTCCAGTAAATGATGGGCTTTGAGAATGAGCAATGGGGCTGCGGCCTCAAATCCAACACGGCCTTTGATCCCAATAATGGTATCCCCCACGTGTATATCCCTTCCGATTCCAAAAGGGGCGGCGATCGCGGATAAAGCCTGGATGGCGTCTACCGGATTATGGTATTCCTGTTGATTTACGCCGACAAGCTCTCCTTTTTTAAACTGGAGGCTGAGGTCTTCCGGTTCCTGTTTGCTTACCGGGGTCGGGAAGGCGGATTCAGGCAGGTACTGGTCGGAGGTCAGGGTTTCCTTACCGCCGACGCTGGTGCCCCAGAGTCCTTTGTTGATGGAATATTGAGCTTTTTCCCAGGAAAGGTCGACGCCGTGTTTTTTCAGGTATTCGACTTCATCCTGCCGGGACAATTTCAGGTCGCGGATAGGGGTGATTACCTCCAGCCCTGAGCCCAGGATATTGAAGATGAGGTCAAAACGGATCTGGTCGTTGCCTGCCCCGGTACTTCCATGGGCGATGTATCTGGCTCCGGTTTGTTTGGCGTATTCGATGATGGAAAGGGCTTGAAATACACGTTCCGCGCTTACTGAAAGCGGATAGGTGTTGTTGCGAAGCACATTGCCATAAATCAGGTATCGCAGGCATTTTTGGTAAAAATCCCGGGTTGCATCCAGCACGATGAAGGAGGCCGCCCCCATTTGCCGGGCTTTGTCGCCAATGGTCTTGAGTTCTTCTGAGGTAAACCCTCCTGTATTGACAATGGCAGCATGTACTTCAAGGTTTTTTTCCAGCTGCAGGTATTTGATGCAAAAGGAAGTATCCAGTCCCCCGCTGTACGCGAGGACCACTTTATCAGATTGAACCATTGTTTTGTGCTAAATCGTTGATGATCATCCGGGAAAGATCATAGGGCATTTCTTCCATTTTGGACGGGGCCAGCATGCCGGTGCAAAGACACATCTTTCTTTCGTTGCGTTGAAGAATATCGTAGTTGGGACAACTGCTGCACCCTTTCCAAAAGGCTTCATCCTGGGTCAATTCAGAAAAAGTAACCGGTTTGTATCCAAGCTCCGTATTGATCTTCATCACAGCCAGGCTGGTCGTGATTCCGAATACGCGGGCATAAGGATATTTATCGCGAGCCAGGTTAAAGGCTTTGACCTTGATCTCACGACCAAGCCCTCCCTTGCGCATCTCTGGCGCGACGATCAGTCCGGAATTGGCTACATACTGGCCATGGCTCCAGGTCTCGATATAACAAAAGCCCGCCAGCTTTTCACCCTGAAGGGCAATGACGGCGTCCCCGCTGTTGAGCTTTTTGAGGATGTATTCCGGAGAGCGTTTGGCGATCCCGGTTTTCCTGGCTTTGGCAGATTCTTCGATCAGGTGGCAAATCGCCTCGGCATAACGGGCGTGTTCCGGCCCGGCTACGACTACAGTCACTGGTGCTTCTTGTACCGCCAGTGCATCGGTGATTTGATTTTCATGGTTCATTTTTTACTTCAATGGCTATGTTAACATGGAATTTGTTCGAATAAATCCAACTCAGTTAATTATTTTATTTAAGAAAATGATAAAAACCTTCGTTGGAGGATCAACGTGCAGGTTGGAAGGACCTGGGAGAAAGAAGGTCCTGACTAATGAAAGATTCAATATGTGAACGTACCTGTGGTATCACTCCTGCAAAGTTATCGATTAGCCGGAACTCGCCAATAAAAAAGTTTGGAAATTTTTTGAATGGTTTTAAACCCAGATGGGTAAATTTAGTCTCACCAATGACAAACTTAAAAAACTCAGATATGCGTACGATTCTTTTTTTAATGGCAATGGCCCTTTTTTTCCTGACGGCATTCACCTACCAGGGGGATTGGAAAATCATCGGTGAAAGGTCAGTGAAGTTCAGTTCCGACCGAGACGTCATTAAAGTCGGAGGTAACGACTGGTATGCCAAACTCAAGATCAAAGTCGTGGACGCACCCCTGCATATCAGTAATTTCGACGTCATTTTTGAAAATGGAGAACGGTTTGATGTGGCCATCCGTGAGGATATCCGCAAGGGAGGAGAGAGCCGGATCATCGATCTGCCGGGAGGTCAACGCCGTATCGACCGGATTGAATTCAGATACCGGACCACCGGGAGACTTGTCGGTGGTACGGCTAATGTGATTGTGTTCGGTAGACGATAAGGTAATATTTAATTATTGTCTTGAAAACTCGGAGGAGAGGCAAAGCAGTTATATTCTGATAGCTGATCACTGATAGCTAATCGCTGAAAGCTGATCGCTCACAAAAACAGATCCGTCATCAATTCCGATCCGGGATCCACGGCATAAGACGTAAAATCATTTACGCCGGCTTCCCGCAGAATGTCTTCGTCAATACAAAATCGTCCGGTAAGCGTCGTGGCCTTACGCTGGAAAATTTCATAAGCAGCATCGGCTACGATCTCCGGTTTACGGGACATGCGGACCATCTGGTCTCCGCCAAGCAGGTTTTGTACAGCAGCCGTAGCAATGGTGGTCCGGGGCCAGAGGGCGTTGACGGCGATCCTTCCCCTGAATTCTTCCGCCCATCCCATCACACACATGCTCATGCTGAACTTGCTGATCGTATAGGCCAGGTGCATACCCAGCCATTTGGGATCGAGATGGATGGGAGGGGAAAGGACCAGGATATGGGCATGGTCCGATTTTTTGAGGTAGGGGAGGGCATATTGGGTTGTCATAAAAGTGCCCCTCGCATTGATCTGGTGCATGAGGTCAAAGCGTTTCATTTCCGTATTTGGGGTATCGGTCAGCGTGATGGCGCTGGCGTTGTTGACCAGGATATCGATACCACCGAACGTCTCGACCGTTTTATGGATGGCCGCGGCGACCTGGTCTTCAAACCGGATATCCGCCTGGATAGGCAAGGCTTTTCCACCCACCGCTTCTATTTCGGCTGCAGCGGAATATATGGTACCGGGCAGTTTGGGATGCTCTTCGGTGGTTTTAGCGGCAATGGCCACATTTGCACCTTCACGGGCCATTCTAATGCCAATGGCTTTCCCGATGCCTCTGCTGCCTCCGGTGATAAATACCGTTTTGTTTTTCAATAAGGACATGGATTTTTTTTCTATAAGGCTAAGCTAAGGGATAGAATCGGCTTTTGAATTACAAATCCGTTTCGGGAGTAGAAGGTTACCCCTGCAAAGACAAACAAGTGGGTTACCTTTCTATGGTTCTGGATACCCGCTGTCCCGCCTTGAGGTTAAAGGTATCCCGGACGATCACGGTATTCCCGTTGTAGGTATTTTCTTGTATCAATACGGTAGAAAGGGAAGCCGTTATTGGAAATAAATGCCGGTCAAAAGAAAAGGTAGGATAAAACAGGACGTTTTTGTATTCCTGGTTCTTATCCAGACGAATGGCTTTTACAGAAACCGTATCCGTGGCAACGGCCCCTCTGTTCCTGAAATCAATTTCGATATAACCCACAGGCAGGATGGTAAAATCACAGGTCTGCAGATGCCCGTCCGGTAATTTGGCCGGAACCACAGGGGCAACCATCTCCTCATACTCAAATCGGGTGAGGCCGATATCCTGGAGATCAAGACCGGAATAGATGTAAAACCGGTCGACCAGGATACTCGCTTTTAAGAAAGTGATGAACCGGTAGATCAGGGTATCCTCCGGATAAGAAATCTGCAGGGTATATTTTCCTTCAAAATTGGTTTTTGCGGAGTCCAGCCCTTTTCTGAAAGCGATGCCTCCACAACAGGGCTCCCCGTATTCGGTATATACCCATACCCCGGGGACCCCAAGACCGGTCGTTTCATTGGTCACCCTACCCCTTACCGTAAAATTATACTGGTCAATATCCTCGTGATTGCAGCCGGTTGCCAGCAAACCTAAAAGAACGATAAACAAATAAAACCTGCTCATACCTTGCAGGCACAAAATTAACCGATAATTTCATGGCTATGTTGAAAAGGGACTGGATCTGGCCGGGAATATTGTTTCTGCATTTTATTTCGTCCGGCCAAACCACGCTTTTTAAAAATTTTTACATTGCCGATGGTACAGGATCAAGGTTGTTCTTGGGCGATGTACGGATCAGAGACAATAAAATTGCCATCATAGGCCGGCTCATTCCCCAGGCCGGAGAAATAGTAATCGAAGGACAAAACCGGAAGGTCCTGGCTCCCGGTTTTATTGATACCCATAGCCACCACGACCGCAACCTGGATGATTCCAGTCAATTCAAAAGTTTTCTGAATCAGGGCATTACCACCCTGGTCGTTGGCCAGGACGGCAGTTCCCATTTCCCCCTGCAGGCCTATTTCGGATATTTGACACAAGCAGCCATCCCGGTAAACCTGGCATCTTATGTCGGACACAATACCATCCGATTTAAAGTCTTGGGCAATACGGATTTTAACCGGGCAGCCAGCAACGGAGAAATCCGGCAAATGAAAAAATGGCTAAAACTGGAAATGAAATCCGGAGCCCTGGGCCTTAGTACCGGACTGGAATACGATCCCGGAATTTTTTCAACGAAAGGGGAAGTGATGCAACTGGCTTTGACGGCCGCCAGAAGGGATGGAAGATATGCTTCCCACCTCCGTTCGGAGGATATCGGCCTGGAAGACGCACTGACCGAAATCATCACCATTGGCCAAAGGACCCGTATGCCGGTACATATCTCTCATTTTAAAATTGCCATGAAGGCCAAATGGGGCCAGGCGAATCAATTGTTGCAGCGTTTGGACAGCGCCCGGGCAGCGGGTATCCGGATCACTGCTGATGTCTATCCTTATGATTTCTGGCTGTCTACCCTGGAAGTCCATTTCCCCAAAAGGGATTTTGATAACCGGCTTACCGCGGAATTTGCACTCACGGAACTCACTCCCCCGGACGGACTGATTTTATCCAGGTATGATGCCCAACCGGAATGGGTAGGCAAAAGCATAGCTCAAATCGCTGTCGAATTGAAGAAGGACCCTGCGGAGACCTATCTGCAACTCATCAAAACAGCCAGGGATAAAAATGCCGCCGAACACGTCATGGGCAGATCCATGAATGAAGGGGATATCACCCGGTTGATGCAATGGCCCCATTCCAATATCTGCAGCGATGGTTTCGGTGGTGGGCGCCATCCCCGGGGGGTGGCCAGTTTTCCACGGGTATTGTTTCATTTCAGCGGACAGCTCCATGCATTTGATTTTGAAACCGCCATCCATAAAATGACCGGTCTGAGTGCGGATCATATGGGATTGCCGATGCGCGGAAAAATAAGTCCCGGATTTTATGCGGACCTTGTGATCATGGACCGGGAGGTTATAAAAGATCATGCAAGCCTTGAGGCCCCGCATGAGTTGAGCTCGGGCATCGAACAGGTTTGGGTCAATGGGATTCAGGTTTGGGATGGCCTCTCTTTTACGGGGTCCAGACCGGGTAGGGTGCTCAAAAGAGAAACCCAATGAAAAGCTTCGGGATTGCGGATCCTGTTCAACGAAAGACCCTGGTCCTCTGGGCCGGTATTTTACTGGGCCTGGTCACCATTTATGCGTCCTGGCTCAAATACCAGGCTCCACCGCGTGCATTTGAAGGCAGCCCCCTCCAATATACCGGCTATAACAATTATGTGATTTTCAGGCAGGCTTTTAATCATTTGCTGGATCATAAGGATATGTATGTCCTGTATCCCGGGGAGCATCACGATTTATATAAATACAGCCCAGGGTTTGCGGCGGCCTTCGGAATCCTGGCCTGGCTGCCAGACGGGCCTGGGGTGATTATATGGAACTTGCTGAATTTTTTAGTTTTTTTTCTTGCCCTTACACGTTTTACGGTACCCTGGACGGTGCGAATCCCTTTGCTTCTTGTATTTGCATTCCCCGAATTGCTGACCAGTTTGCAAAACCTTCAGTCCAATGGCCTGATGACGGGATTGCTTTTGTTCGCCTTTATTGATTTTGAAAAAATGAAACCGGGCAGGGCAGCGATTTGGCTTGCGCTTGCCGCTTTCATCAAGATCTACGCGGGCTTGGCAGCCCTGTTGTTTCTTATTTACCCGGGCAGGATAAAATTTTTAATTACAGCTCTGATTGCAGGAGGGATCCTGTTTTGTTTGCCCCTGGCATTGGTTCTGCCCGGGGAAATGTGGAATCAATACCAGTCCTGGTGGAGCATCCTCAGCCAGGATCATGAAGCATCGTTTGGTATTTCCCTGCTTCATCTGATCCATTTGGTGCAACCCGGTTTTCAATCCAAAACCCTGGTCCAGGTACTGGGCCTGATCTTAATAGCGCCTGTTTTATTTCCATTGCGGAAATTCTCTGATATTTTGTGCAGGGTCAATCTGTTAGCCCTGCTCCTTTTAACCATGGTGATTTATAACCATAAATCGGAGTCAGCCACCTTTATCCTTGCGGTTACCGGCATCGGGATCTGGTATTTTTCCAAATCCAAACCTACCCGCCTGGAAATGGTCAGCCTTGTCCTGGCCTTTATATTTACCGTGCTCAGCGCTTCGGATCTTTTTCCTTCGGGTGTACGCAAAAACTGGTTTGTACCATACGGGGTAAAACTGTGGCCCTGTATCGTGGTTTACCTGTTGGTTTTAAAAGAACTGGTCTTTGCTGGCCGCGCAGTTCAGGGAACAGAAGAGGTTCGGGGTTGAATCACGGAGTGAAGTTTGGTCCAGGCCTGGATGCATAATTGGGTGATGGCCTCCCAGTCCTTCTCCGTAATGGACTGCCCTTTTTGGTCCCGGAGAACCATGGCAGCAACCCGGTCGCGGGCATAATCCATAAATTTTTCTTTGGGTATGCTGTACATGATTTCTCCCTCACGGGCTAAAATCCCTTCCCAGTCGGTATGGGTGTATTTATCGCCCTCCCTGCGGATGATCCACCACTCCAATTCTTCCTCGGCCAATTTAAAAAAATTGAAGGGGGCCTTGCTCAGATCGTTGAGCTGGCTGAAATAGGTTTTGAGATAGGGAAGGGCGCCGGCGTACTGAATCCGGTTTCTCCCGTCTTTGAAAACAAATGCCGCTTTGGCCGATTGGTAAGCGATAAAATGGGAGCGGACATAAGGCGCGTGAAACTGGGTGCGCATGAGCCGGCTCAATTGGAAAAAGAGCCGGACCGGTTTTTTTTCATAATAGGAACGCCACATTTCGGCATCCAGCCTGCCCACAGCTGCCGGGTCAAATTGCCTGAAGTCTTTTTTTACGGGAAAATAGAGGTCGAAAGCCAAAGCTGCGGCGAGGACGACGATAAGGATGACCACAATGTTTCTGAGGTTCATGTTCAGAGGATTATTCAGACAAAGTTGCAGCAAGGCGGGTCAGAAGTCAAGTATTAAGTGAAGGGGGGGACTCCCAGTCACCCCTTCACTTAAGTCACCCCTTCACTTAGATAAAGTATCTTTGCGCCATGGGAGCTCCCAGGTCGATCGCTTTTCATACGCTGGGGTGCAAACTCAATTACGCGGAATCCTCCACCCTCAGCGCGTTGTGCCGGAAGGAAGGGCTCCAGGTCCTTGAGTTTGACCAGCCTGCCGATATCTTTGTGATCAATACCTGCAGCGTAACCGAACAGGCAGATAAAAAATGCCGTTACGCGATTCGCCAGGCCCTCCATACCTCTCCTCAGGCAAAAATCATTGTCACCGGCTGTTATGCCCAGCTCAAGCCCGCGGAAATCGTCGAAATTCCCGGGGTGACCTTGGTGCTTGGTGCCGGAGAAAAATTCAGGTTGACGGAATACATCGATGTCCTCACCCAGAGCAATGGACTCTCCCCCCTTCAGTCGGGTGCCATCGGGGAGGTCAGGACTTTTAATAGTTCCTATTCATTCGGGGACCGCACTCGTTCCTTCCTGAAAGTACAGGACGGTTGCGACTACAAATGTTCATTTTGTACCATACCCCTGGCCCGCGGAAAGAGTCGGAGCGATACGGTCGAACATGCTGTTCAAAAAGCCAGCGAAATTGCAACCAGCGGGGTCCGTGAAATCGTGCTCACGGGCATCAACCTGGGTGATTTTGGCAATGGTACCGAGGTGATCGAGGGAATGAGGCCTAAAAAATCGGCTTTGTTTATCGACCTGGTCCGTGCCCTGGATGAGGCTGCCGGACTGCCCCGCATCCGGATTTCCTCCATCGAGCCCAATCTCCTCACCGATGAGATCATTGAATTTGTGGCAGGATCCCGCCGATTCATGCCCCATTTCCATGTCCCCCTGCAAAGCGGCAGCGACGAGATCCTGAGGCTGATGCAACGCCGCTATTCATCTGGGCTTTATGCAACAAGGGTAGAAAAAATAAAATCGCTGATGCCTCATGCCTGCATTGGCGTCGATGTGATCACCGGTTTTCCGGGTGAAACGGACCGTCATTTTCAGGAAACCTATGAATTCCTGCACAGGCTGGATATCTCTTATCTGCATGTGTTTACCTATTCGGAACGCCAGCAAACCCCGGCGATCAGCCTGCCTCTTCCCGTACCGATACAAATGCGCCGTGAACGCAATGAAGTCCTTCGCCAGCTTTCCGAAAAAAAGAAACACTTTTTTTACCATTCCCACCTTCACACCACCCGCCCCGTCCTGCTTGAACACGACGGCAACGATCAGCAATGGTGCGGGTTTACGGATAATTATATCAAAGTGTACGTAGATAAAAGCGCCGGTGAACCCAATGAGGTCGTAATGGCCAGGCTGGAGGGATTCAATGCATCCGGAGAAGTGGAAGGCAGGGTTCTTCCCCAATTTGTGAGTTAGGGTGAAGGTTGAAAGGATAAAGGCGAAGGGAGAAAAAGGGGGAAGGGCGAACGGTGAAGGGTGAAGGGAGAATAAACGATCACAGCTCACAACTCACAGCTGAATACCATTTGACCATATTCTGGACTTGTCACTGGATAATTGCCTGGTC
>CAYOPD010000087.1:0-16887 GCA_964405735.1 uncultured Saprospiraceae bacterium
CATTCACGCGATTTATTCGGTTTCTGGAATGATCCATCCCCTTTCAAGGGCAAGGTGAAGAACATAGGCCCTGGTTTCAAGGATATCAACCGGGGTATTGGACAAAATGGTATAAAAGAAATTTTCTTCCGGTATGCTCACATAATCCGCGGTAAATCCGCCCTGAGATCCGGTATGTGAATACATGGGATGTCCTGCGAAGGAGCCTATAAACCAGGAAAGCCCCAATTGGGATGGGATGCTGTCCTGCCAGCCCGGCATCGGGTGTATCTCCCTGGCCAGCTTGAGTACTTCGGGTTCAAAAATTAATTGCATCCGGATCGCCTTTTCATACAAAGCGAGTTCATGAACGCTGCTCCAGACCCCTCCGTTGCCCGAAGCATTGAAAGTCGGTTCTTCGCCATAGTCCTGCTCTTTCCATTGACCGTCCGGAAGGGGGAGATAAGCATGGCATACGCCTTCATCGGGGTGCATCCCGTCTGTAATGGTGCTGCCCGACATCCCCGCAGGTGTGAATATTTTAAGGTCGACATAGTCCTGCCATTTAAGGCCGGTGACCTGTTGTATAATCAGGGCCAGGGCATTAAAAGCCGGATTGGAATATTCATACCGGGTTCCTGGTTCAAAGTGGAGGGAATCGTTTTGAAGAAGGGGAGCCCAGTTTTGTCCATCATCTGCTGTCAGGTAAAACAGGCTGTCTTTAATTACCGGGCGGTTATCCGGGAGGCCGGAAGTATGGGTAAGCAGGTGGTATAACCTGATTTTTTTTCCGATTTCCGGATTTTTAAATGCAGGGAAATATTTAAAGAGGCTATCGTTCAAATGGATTCTGCCTTCATAGGCCAGATGCAAAATCGCGTAGGCGACGAATGTTTTTGAAACAGATCCGATATTAAATAGGCTTTTCGCTGAAATGGGTTCCCTGGAGGCCAGGCTTTCAATTCCCTCATATTGTTCAAGGACTATGGAATCCCCTTTGATCACCTGCATTGCATAACCGGGTGACTGCCGGCTGTCGGAAACGGCATAGCCCCTGACGATGCCCGGCAGGGCAGGATTTTCAACTTTACAATTGGCGGTAAACAGGACCACAACGAATGCATACAAACAGTTTTTCATAAGCTTAGATTCCGTTCCATAAAAAGCGGTTTTTGTGCCTGCAGACAATATAAACTATCTTTAACGCATTAAAGAAAGACAGTTATGAAGATACGGTTTTGTGGTGCTGCCAGGGAAGTGACCGGATCCTGTCATATGCTTATTCTTGATGACGGGTTTAAAATATTATTGGACTGTGGCATGTTCCAGGGAGAAAATAACGAAGAGTTGAACCGGATCTGGCTGTTCAAACCCGGAGAAATCGGTGCGGTGGTGTTATCTCATGCCCATATCGATCATTGCGGCAGGTTGCCCAAACTGGCCAAGGACGGTTTTGAAGGGAATATTTATTGTACCCATGCTACCCGCGACCTCTCGGCCATAATGCTGATGGACAGCGCCAAAATCCAGGAGAACGATGCCGAGTATGAAACCAAGAAAAATACAAAAGCTGGCAAAAAGCCGGTGCAGCCCTTGTACACCCTGAAGGACGCGGGCCGGGTGATGAAAAATTTCGTGAGCTTCAACTACAACCGGTGGTTCAGGATCCATGAAAATGTGGAAGTATTGTTTAGGGATGCCGGGCATATCCTGGGCGCCGCCAGTGTAACCCTGCGCATCCGGGAAGGAAAAAGAATGGTGATGCTTGGGTTTACTGCCGATATCGGACGTCCTGACCGGCCGATCTTAAAAGATCCGGAGCCCATGCTTCCGGTGGATTTTCTCATCTGTGAATCGACTTATGGAGACCGTCTGCATGAAGAGGCCCCTGCTGAAGAAAAACATTTTCTCCATATCATTAACGAGACCTGTGTAAAAAACAAAGGCAAATTGATCATTCCGGCCTTCAGCGTCGGCCGTACCCAGGAAATCGTATATATGCTCGACCAGGCAGAAAATAAAAAAATCCTGCCTAAAGTAAAAGTGTACGTCGACAGCCCCCTGGCCATCAATGCCACCAATGTCTTCCTGGGCCATCCGGAATGTTTTGACCAGGAACTGCACGAATACCTGCTTTTTGATAAAAATCCATTCGGTTTTAACGGGCTCCATTATATCAAAAGCGTCGAAGAGTCCAAAGCCATCAATGGTTCAGATGAACCCTGTATCATCATTAGCGCCTCCGGCATGGCCAATGCAGGCAGGGTCAGGCACCACCTGGCCAATACTATCGAAGACCCGAAAAACACCATCCTGATTGTTGGTTACTGTACGCCCAATACCCCCGGGGGCATGTTGAGGAATGGCATCAAGGAGATCAAATTTTTTGGTGAAACCAAACAGGTGAATGCAAAAGTCGAACTGATGGACAGTTTTTCCGCGCATGGGGACCAGAAAGAAATGCTCCAATTTATCCGAAATCAGCTCCCTTCCGTTGAAAAGACTTTTCTTGTACATGGCGACGACAGGGTACTTCCCGTTTGGCGCAGCGTGCTCCAGGAAAATGGATTTCAACAGGTCGTTGTACCATCCCTGGGCCAGGAGCTGAATTTACTCAGCCGTGAAGGGGATCAATAAGATCATCACCTGGCTTCTATGCGGAAGCATGGCCTGTAATCTGCCCGGATACCATTTGGACCGGGACCAGGAAGAATGGGCACTGCCTTTGTTGAAGGGTGAAATCAAAGCAATAACCCTGCTCGAAAATTCGGTGACCCTGGGTGAAATCCGGGTAAGCCCCGCCGGGACCCTGTCCATCCACTATTCCGGAGAGATTCTGCAGAAAACCAAAAAAGATATTTTCCTGCCCATACCCGGTAACCTGCCTATACCGATGACCGATACCCTCAATGAGGTCAACCTTCCGGTAGTCAACAATATGATCGTACGAAAGGCTATTCTGGGCAAGGGCAATTATTCGTTTGCTTACAGGCATCAGCAAGCGGATCCGGTGATCCTGAAACTCTGGATTCCCGAGATGTCTTACCAGGGACAAACCATCCGCCATGAACTCGAAATCCCATACAGCGGGGCTTCCATTACTTCGGGCATATCGGGTCCCCATCCCCTGGAAGACATCCTCCTGATCCCTGTAAATAACAAAGTGGGCCTGCATTACCAGGCCCTGGCTTCCGGGACCTCGCCCTTTCTCCTGCCATCCTTGTTTTTTTATTATGACCAGCTTGATTTTAAATACATTGAAGGATTTATCGGGCAG
This sequence comes from uncultured Saprospiraceae bacterium, assembly GCA_964405735.1. GTDB lineage: Bacteria > Bacteroidota > Bacteroidia > Chitinophagales > Saprospiraceae > JADJLQ01. The sequence continues at coordinate 3,257 of CAYOPD010000087.1, forward strand.
AATGTTTATGACCTGAAAAGCGATACGATCGAGCTGGATTTGTACGACGGTTTTGTGCAGGGCGGACTGTACCTGGACGAACCCAGGGTCACCATGCAAGTGGCCAGTTCCTTTGGTTTTCCGGCAAAAGCGTTGGTCAATACCTTTGAGATGCGTTCGGGCAATGGCACTCAAATTTCCTTTCAAAGTAAAATCCTGGATGAGGGTATGTTTTTCGATTACCCCACCCTTGGGCAGGCGGGTCAATTCAAAACATCCACCTTTGTCTTCGATAAATCCAATTCGAATATAAGGGAGGTGTTTAATGCCCAGGCCAGGTTTATGATCTATGATGTGGATGCATTGTCCAATCCTTTACTGGCACCGGATTCCAGTTATTTTATTACCGACAGCAGCAAGTTTACCATTAATGTCACCGTGGACCTTCCGCTCCGGGGCCGCATCGACCAGTATCCGGCATCAAAGACTTTTGACATCAATGCCGGGCAGCTTGCGGATCTGGGGGAAGGCCGTCTGATCGTCCGCTCTGAAAATGGACTACCCTTGTCCGCATCGGCACAGATTTATTTAAATGACCCTTCCGGGATACTCATCGATTCCGTTTTCACTAAATACGAAAATCTGTTCAAACCTGCCCCCACGGACAACCAGGGAAAGGCTGCGGGAACCGCATTTTTTCAGCTTGAAATACCTGTTTCGGCGGCCAGGATCCAGGCCTGGTCCAAATCCAGGTCGGTGCGGATGGAGGTCTATTTTAATTCTCCCCCCGGAGGCCAGGTAGTCAGCATCAACTCTGCGGATAAACTGAAAATTCAATTGGGTTTTATAGGAAAAATCAAATGATGCATACATTCAGGCCCTTATTCACCTGTATCGCGCTGTTTTATATAAGTGCGCTGGCAGCCCAGGACCGAGGCATCAGCCTGTTCAGCAATATACAATTGTATTCCGGCCGGAACCCGGCGCTTCCTTTTCCGAAGGAATACGTGGCCGGCCTCCCGGAAATTGCCGGCGTCCTGGCCCGGGAAACCGGTAAGGGTCCCTGGCTGGTGGACCGTGCAGACGGTGACAAAAACCTTTCTTTTGCTTCGGGCTGGGCAGGCCTCGGAGGAAATAAATATTTTGTTGATGGGGATTGGAAAATCAGGACGTTCTTTTTTGGGAAAAAATGGAAAAACTGGCAACTGGGGTTAAGTCATGAATGGGAAGGCCACTCATCCATCCATTTTAATAAAGACCTGGTGGGGCTCCTCGGTTTCGGCAATTACGGTTACCTGAAGGTGGAACCCAAGGCGGGTTCGCAAGCCCTGGACTTAAAGCCGGAGGCAGACCATTTCATATTCCAGGCATTCACCTTGCAATCTGCCTGGCTTCGGGATAAATGGTCGGTTGGCGCAGCCATTAGGTATATCGGGGGCTTACAGGATTTCCACACCGACATTCGCCATCTAAAAGCGGATATCCGGGATCCCCTGACCATCGGATTGGAAGAAGACTGGACCTTATACTCGGCAGACCTTCTTCAAACGTTCTCACCGGATAGCGTTCACCTCGACAGCCCGGATGAGTCGGGACTCGGCCGACACCCCGGATATGCCTTTTCGATCGGCTTTCAATATAAAACCTCCCGCTGGATGGCTGCCCTCCAGGTGAAAGACCTGGGGAGCATCCGTTGGAAAAACGGCAATCGATTTTCACGCTCCGGTAATACCGTATATCAAGGGATTGAAGGGGTCGATTTTTTAAACCTCGATGAAAACATTTTTAACCAGGTCCGGGATACCATCCGCTCATTGGCCAACGTGGAGAAGACCGTTGTCAGTTATACCCGGATATTAAAACCCAACCTGCAGGCGGAAAATCAATTTTATTTTTCAGACAGATGGACAGCAGGGTTTGCGGCCGGTTATGCTTTTCAACAGAAATACGGGTATCTTATGGCCGGAGGTATTTATAGGCCCATCCAGATCCTGAGCCTTGGAGGGCAATTGAGCTATGATTCCCGCAAGGACTGGAACCTGGGTATACTTACAGCACTGGAGCTGGGTGTTTTTAACCTGTTTTTCTCCACCGATCACCTCCCGGCTATGTGGAACCTGAAAAAGGCAGACCGCTTTCAGGCCCGAATCGGATTGGCCCTGATGTGGAACTAGAGGCATACAGACAGGTCATTCAAAACGCTTGTGATCGGGGCCTCCGGTCACTGGACATTCAGCCTGAAATCATTAACGAAATAGCCCGGCCGCACCGAAGCCGCCCTGGCTATCCATTTTTTGTTGACAGCCATCAGGTTTTGGGGTGCAAATAAAAATATGGCTGCCTGCTGGTCATAAATTTCCTGCTGTAAAATCTTATACAATTCAATTCGCGGAGGACCGGATTTGCCATACCGGATTTCATTTATGATGCTGTCGGTGAATGGGGTACCGAACCCCGTAAAATTTTGTCCGTCGGAAATATAACTTTCGCTGTGCCAGAAGGGGTAGGGATCGTCCGGCCCGGGATATTGAATGTCGGCCAGTGCTGCTATTTCAAAATCATGGTTGCGCAGGTTTTCCAGGAGCAGGTTGATCGGTTTGGGTATGATTTCGATTTCAATTCCTGCCTTACGGCCTTGTTCCTGCAGATGGATGGCCACTTGTTGGCTCAAACCTCCCGGGGTGACCAGCATTCGCAACCTCAGTTCAGTCTGCTTTTGGTTTATTTTTTTATCCACGGTGCCATTGCGGTTGCTGTCCGTCCAGCCGGCCAGGGACAACAGCGATTTTGCTCCTTCGATATCAAAGGGAACCGGGACCAATTGATGGTGATAATATTCCTTGGCCGGTTGGAAAGGGGCGGTGATCCGCTGGGCATATCCCCGGAATAAATTGTTTTGCAACTGGTCCAGGTCCATCAGGCGCGCGAGCGCTTTGCGGGTTTCCGGTTGTTCCAGCAGTGGATTGCGGTTGTTCAGGGAAAGGTAAACGAACCGGATGGGAGGGCCCGCAATAAAATTAATTTTAGCTTGAAGCATGCTGTCCTTACTCAGGTTATTAAAGTTGGATGGGCTGATATCGGTTGCCAATACATCAAGCAGGCCTTCCTGGAGCGCCGTGATGGCATTAGATTCTTCCGGAATAATACGGTAGGTGATTTCTGAAGGATAGGCCCTGAAATTGACCGCTGAATCTGCCAGCCCAAGTCCCCACCATTGATCTTTTCGTCGGAGTTTGATGTACTGATTGGCCACCCATTCCTCCAACCGGTAGGGTCCTCCGCCGGACAGGCCTTCCCTTCCGAATTCCGGCCGGGAAAAAGAAGTTGCAAAATCCCTTGCCCTGGCAACGGCGACGCCGGTATCTTCCAGGCTCATATATTTTAGTTCGCTCCAACTTAGATCTTTCAACAAGCCTGAGCTGTCTAAACGGGCTGATTGCAGGATAAAATTGTTGGTGAAAGAATATTCGTCCAGGAAATAATGGTCGTCGGTCCAGAAGACCAGTTGCCTGGGATCAGCAAACAGTTCGATGCTGTCAATGGCATAAATCACGCTTCTTTTTCCAGCCGCCTGCACGAATGGATTGAGGGTGGCTTTCAGGGTGAAACTCACATCAGCGGCAGTGACCGGGGTGCCGTCGTCCCAAACGGCCTGCTGGCGGATATTAAGTTTATAGCCGATATGGTCCCCCTGCTGTAGGATTTCGGGAGGGCCGGAAGTGAGTACGGGTTTGAATTCCTGGCTATACGGATCAAAATCCATCAAGGGCAGGTAGAGCAGATTTTCAATGGCGGCTGCAGTGGCTGTAGCGGAAAGGATGGGGTTGAGGATATCGGGATCCCGTGCCAGGCGCACATGGAGCAAGCCCTCCTGGAGCGGTTTTTCTGTTTTTTTGCAACTCAGGATAAGCAATAAAAAGAGTGGAAGCAACGCTTTTTTTTGGGTCAAAGCCATACAAAAGAGTAATTTGAATCAAGGATCATTTAAAAGTAGTATTTTATTCCAATAATCTAGGGGGATGAATAAAATCATAGCAATATGCGGAGGAAGTGGAATGATCGGACGGGCAATGTCCGCCTATTTATCTTCCATGGGTTACCAGGTTCGTATCATTACACGAACAAAAAGGCCAGGAACGTCCTTTGCCCAATTTGAATGGGATCCAGCCCGGGAGTACCTCGAACCCGGCGCTTTGGATGGAGTGTTTGGGGTCATCCAACTCGCGGGAGAATCCATTGAAAAAAAAAGATGGACCGCCAGGCGGAAAAAAGTTTTATACGACAGCAGGGTCTTATCGAGCCGCTTTCTGATCAGGTGTATCAATCAACAGGTGCGTCAGCCCAAGATCTATCTGTCCATGGCCGGCATTGGCATCTTCGGGGACCGTCCCGGGGAATTACTGGATGAATCGGCAGCGCCGGGCCCCTCATCCTTTCTATCCGATTTATCCAGGGATTGGGAAGGTGTGGTATCCGGCCTTGATCCCAAAGTGAGGACTGTGATCCTGCGTACCGGGCCGGTCCTGAGCCGTGAGGAGGGCATACTGAAAAAGTTTTATTTGCCGGCGAGCCTGGGAATCGCTCCGGTTTTTGGCAGTGGTGAACAATCTTATTCCTGGATTCATATCGAAGACCTGGTAAGGATATTTTGCAGGATGCTGACCAGGGAAGAAACGGCACCGCTTTATCACGCCACCGCTCCAGTCCCGGTCAGCCAGAAAGAAATGGTTTCGAGGATTACCAGGCTGGCAGGCCCATTTACGCTGAAGGTACCGGTCCCGCGTTGGGGATTGAAGCTGGCCCTGGGCCCATTGGCCGATACCTTGTTTGAGTCCCTGGCCGTGGTGCCTGGAAGGTTGCTGGAAGAAGGTTTTCAATTCAGGTATCCGGATCTGGATTCAGCGCTGAATCATTTGTTGAAGCGTTGATCCGGATGGCAGGCTTGGCCTCATATTCGTGGCACCGGCCTGACTTCCCGTGATCAGGCGTCGTCCTTATTCTCTACCTTTATCCCATGGATACTCACCTGCATCATGAGCATATCGAATCCCATCTCAAGAGCTCACAAACCCTTACGGATATTGTCATCGGAATGAGTGATGGATTGACTGTCCCTTTTGCCCTGGCCGCAGGCCTGAGCGGGGCGGTTGAATCCAGCCGCATCATCGTGATCGCCGGCATTGCCGAAATTGCCGCGGGCTCCATTGCCATGGGCCTGGGGGGTTATCTTGCCGGGAGGACGGAACAGGATCATTATCGAAGCGAACGGCGGAGGGAATACGATGAAATTGAAAATCTCCACCACCGGGAAATCGAAGAGACCAAAGAATTTTTTGCGAGTCTGGGACTGAGTGAACAGGTCCAGACCCAGGCTACCCTCGAAATTTCCAGGGACAAAGACCGCTGGGTAGATTTCATGATGAAGTACGAACTTGGCCTGGAGGAACCGGATCCCCGTCGGGCCACCAAAAGCGCCCTGAATATCGGATTGGCTTATGTTGTGGGCGGGATCATCCCATTGAGCCCTTATTTTTTTATTGATGAATCGGGGATGGCTTTGAAATATTCGATAGTGGCCACGCTGGTCTGCCTTTTTACTTTCGGTTATTTTAAAAGCAAATTCACAGGGGTCCATCCTTTATCGGGTGCGGTCAAGGTGATGACGATTGGGGCCGCCGCCGCGGCTGCCGCTTTTATCGTCGCCCGCCTCTTTGAAGGCTAAACCCCCCCATTAAACCCTTAATTCTTAATTTATTTAATTCATTAATTCCTTATCATGATTCTCCATCCCTGGCACGAAGTGGACCCCGGCGACCGGGTGCCCGAAGTATGCTGGGCTTTTATTGAAATTTCCAGGAAAAGCCGGGCCAAATACGAAATCGATAAAAAAACCGGCCTGCTGAAACTGGACCGTGTCCTGTATTCTTCCGTCATGTATCCGGCCAATTATGGATTTATTCCAAGGACCATGCATGCCGACGGCGACCCCCTCGATGTGCTGGTATTGTCCCAAATCGACATCACCCCGCATTGCCTGGTCGAAGTGAATATCATCGGGGTCATGCAGATGATGGACCAGGGTGAATCGGATGATAAGATCCTGGCCGTGGCTGCACGCGATCCAAGTGTGAATTATATCCGCGATATCTCCGATATGCCGCCGAACCTGGAAAAGGAAATCATCCAGTTTTTTAATACCTATTCGGCACTGGAAAATAAACAGGTAACGGCAACCAGCTTTGTGGGGCGTGAAACGGCCCTCCGCATCATCAACGAGGGCATTGAATTATACCGGGAGAAAGCGAAGACAGGAGGATGGTGATATTGCGGTTGAGTGGCAGAATTGCGGAATTGCGGAAGTGTTGAATGGTCTCAAGACTACCTAACCTCAATTCACCTTTCATGTGGACTTACTCCAACTTCTCTGCCCCGATCCAGATGCCATCCAGGGCGGCATTTCCATCGAGTACATAAAGTCCGGCATAAACGGTGTTGGTCGTATCGGCCAGGGCCTGATTGTATTTTTCAGCAAGGCGCGGGGCTTCCTTTTCATTGATAAAAAATTTTGAAAAAGGATAATCCAGAACGGCGGTGTAAAGGTTGCCTTGCTGCATGGCGTAGGTATACCGTATGTATGCTTTGAGGTGAACCGCTTTCGCCGGGTTTTCATACAAAGGCTGAACGGAATGAAACCGGTAGATTTCTCCGGAGTCGGGGATATAATTTACCCATACTTCCTGCTGCTTTTGATAAAGGCTGCTGTCTTCAAAATTAAACTCCAGGGGCAAGGGCTGGATGTTCAGGAAGGTGCCCCGGAAGGGATCGGCCGGATCAAACTGGCGGCAGGGAATCTTGACAAAAATCCCTTGGGTCCGCGTATTTTCTTCCTGAAGGATCCACCTGAGCGGCATGGCCCATTGCAGCATGCAAAGGAGTGCAAAACCGGCGATTTTTAATCCATGGGCATTCATGTCCTTTGTTTTTTAAGGATGAACCAGTTCAGGCCGAAACATAAAATACCCAGGATAATAAACAATATGCCTTTCCAGACAAAGGAAATATTGGTTTCGAAAAACCGGGAGACAATCCAACAGGCCAAAGTAAGCAGGCCCAGGTTGAGTAAAAAAAGGTTTTCCCTAGAAAGGCCACCGTAGATAATCCTCGCGGAACCGGCCAATAAAATAATATTGCTTGCAATATGGCCTATACCGGGGTACCATGAACCCACAAGGATCACGGCGATCAGTGCCATTGCCATCCATCCCATATCATCGGGTTCGGATTCCTTTACCCTGAGCGCGTAGGTAAAGGTTAAATAGCCCAGGGCACCAAGAATGACCAGGGGGAAAAAAGCTGGAAAATCAGAAAGGCACGTGGTCAGGGAATCCTGGCGGGGTGAAGTCCAGTAAGACTCAAATCCAAATACTGTACCGGCAATCCAGATCCCCAGGAACTGGCCGATCCGGTAGCCATTGGAAAATAAGCCATGTCCCCTAAATGCCTTAAAAGCGATCAAACCGAATCCGATAAATAAAGTCATCAGGGCAATAAGTAAAAACCGGTTGCAGGCATGGGGAGACAGCGAAAAAACATAAATGGTCAGAACAATGGGTATGGCCCAATGATGAAAAGCCATCAGCTCCCTGACTCCTGCATGCCTGATCCGCCAGGTATACCAGGCCAGCGCCAGGATGATCAATGTAGGAGAAAAAAGATCATAAACAGACCTTGTCCAGGATATCGATGTTAGGTACCAGCCGGTTCCGATCCAGACGGCAAGTGAAACCACATCGGATGCAAAGAGCAGGACCAGCGGCGCCGCCAGAATGATCCACCATTTTAAAAAGCCGGATAGGGGTCCTTCTATATGATAGATCTGGGTGACCAGCGACATGGCAATCCCAACGGCAAATAGGATGGCGAGGGCTGCAGATTCAAGCAACAGGACTGATTCTTTTCTTTTCAGCAGCACCCAAAAACCGAAGGCCTGGGTGACGGCAAGGGGAAGGAAGGCAATGGCCAGTTTGAAGAATTTCGGAATGGTATCCCAGTTGTACGCGATGATGAGAATCAATCCAAGCCCTATAAGCACAATGCCCGTGATGGACAAGATCAAAAGCAGTCGGGAAGCCTTGGATGTTCTGGATTTCCGGTCGTAATATTCCTGTATCCGCAGGGCGGTTTCCGCGTCGATGACCTGATGGTTTACCAGTTCTTCAAGATCGGTTTTCACAGGACTAAATTAAACAAACTGTGAACTCGAAGGAGAACAAGGATGAAACAGTTCCAAATAAATAGGTTGAATGTTTCGAAATTTGTTTCACATAGGAGATCAAGTTTTCACTTTGACACATTTGAACATCATCTTAAGAAGAAGTCTAAAGAAGAGTTTGTGGAACCTTGCAATGACTATAAAATTGAAATCGGAAAAAATTGAATTTTGTTTTTTTGAAATAAAATGCTTCTGGTTAGGCTTCTCCGAAGCCGTATTGTTGTTCGGTTATATATCCTAATAATGTTTTGCTTCTCCGAAGATTGTTTTGCTTCTTATAAGCCAGAATATTCAATAAGCAGAATGAATGACAAAGGTAGGTTCGATTTGAATCTAGGGGTATGACTTGGATCATAGAAGGATAACAAACTTTGCTCAATTAATTTATCGGCTACCTGGTTTCAAAGTGGCCTTCTGGTTCCAATATTATGAATAGCAATAAAGCTTCGAAGAAGCTTAACATTTTTAGAACCTGATTCCACACATCAGTCGCGGCTTCGGAGAAGCCCAGCATGAACGCGTCCTGAAAGTACCAAAGGATCAATACACCTTTGATCAAGTTGGATTTAAATCGGTATGTCAATAGGTTCCTGCTTGGAGGGTCAATCCCGCGAAGGAATCCATCAGGGATCGCCACCAGCCCCACTGTGCAACAAAATTCATTGCCAGATGTTGTATGGCGAAAAGGATCAGTGCAAAGGCATAAGGCCAGCGAAACTTGCCGGTCCGCCTGTCATCCAGCAGAAGAATCACCAATACCAATTCAATGAGAATATAACTGGTGTTGAGTGCCTTATCAAAATGATCAATCCAGGGAATCAGGAAAAGCGCCCGGGTCATCGCGGGAATCAGAGGCCCCAGCACCGTACAGGCCATATACCTTGCGTGCAATTGTATTTTTTTGCGATGGGCAATGGCCAGGCCATAAAATAAAAGAAACTGGGCCAGGGTGATAAAATCAATGAATGCAAGCTGATAAGGCACTTCAGGAGGATAGTTGCCCTGGTTATTAAGCATGACATGCACCATATTCAATGCGCTAAGTAGAATCAGGGGTACCAGGACATAGGAGAATTTACCCAGGTTCCGGTGTGTGGATAGGTTACCTGTTTTGTACAACCAGGGCTGGATGATGAGCAACAGCATCCAGAAGGTAGCGGTGATGCCATGTAGGTGGTGAGCAAAATCAGTGACCCTAAGCCGGCTGAAATAGGAGGGGAAAAAACCAATGAAGGTGACCAGGGCTGCCAGGATAAAATACAAGTATGCCTTGTGGTAAAATTTTTTCCTTACGGTTGCAATACTTTCCATAGTAACATAAATATTTCCGGATGTAAATTATTCTTTGGTAATTATAATAATGCCTGGAATTTCGGGCAGGCCTGGCTTTAAATCTTATTGAATAAAACCGGGTACTAATCTGAAGTAAGGATCCATTTTTTCGTAGCCTGCCATTTCTGTCCCCGGATCCGGATGATATAGGTGCCTGGCCCCAACCCGTCTGTCTTCAGATCCAAGACCTGGGTGCCGGCGACGGCATACACATAATTCTTACGGAAGATTTCCCTGCCGGCAAGATCCAGAAGGCTTAGCTCAACACGATCATGGACATCGGTCTTAAAAACCAATTGTGAACCACTCCGATTGCCGGCCGGATTTGGAAAGAGGGTAGCCGGCCTGGATTCGATTTTGGCTTCCTGTGAAGAAGAAACCAGGGCTTTGGAGGAGTCAATGATGATGGTTTCATCCCCGGGTTGGTAAAGGGTGAAGAGAAAATACGTGATCATCATTTCATCGGTGGTCGCTTCTCCCACCGACACATCTTTCGGAGGAAAATTGGGGTTGTGGTGATTGGCTGCCGTATTGTCATAGGTAGCTTCAGAATAGATCATAGAGCCTGCAGGCACTTTCATGACTTTCTGAAACTGGTAAATGCCCTGCCAGTGAAAATCCCATTTTGGAATTTGGATCATCGGAAGTTCTTTTTGATCAGGCGCGACCGCCCAGGTCCGGATGGAAGTGCCGATGAGGTGCATGTGTGGAGCCACTCCAATGACCGAAGCATTGAAAGGAAGGAAAAATTGCTGATTAAAAGTCTTTTTGGCATTGGCCGGGATGAATAAGGGACCATTGGTCATTGAAGTGGAATGATTTAGGGCCGGAACCAGGTAGGTGTCCCGTTGGGGCTGATCGGTCAACTGGAATTTGACGGTAGTCTTGTCGGACTTTCCCTTGGATCCGCCGGGATAATGGACCTGAATGATAATATTGCTGTTGGCAGGTAACCGGATGCCAAATCCTCTTGGCAGTATAAAGGGTTGGGCGCCGGGCACCCAGGCCCCAATCAGTTCCGCCCCTGAGGTACCAGCACCGCCAAAACAAACATAACCCGGACCAGTTTGTTGCTGGTCCAGTTGAAAACTCCGGTTGCCGCCATCCCTGAAAATTAAAATATGGTGCACGATCCCGGGATTACCCGGTATGCACTCCAATGCAGTCAGCCACATGTCTTTCGCGATCCTGCTGCTATCGGGATAGCAACGGTATTCATCTACGTTACCGGGCAGGGTATATTCGGGTGTTGAAATCACCAGTTGTGGATTTTTGATGAAGCCCAGGTTGTCGTATTGGGGTGGCGGAGGTGCCGTGGACAAGTTTCCCGACGGGGCTCCCCCATCCACCCATCTTACGATGGCGTCGATGTCGGCCTCTTTAAGGGCCCTGCTGTGCGCCAGTGCGCTGTATGAATCCTCCGGCGGCCAGGGGGGCATTATTTTCTGGCTTACGGCAGCACGCATGCTGAACCGGTTATTGAAAGCCTGCCCATAGGACATGAGGGAAAAAGGCCCGGAACCGCCACTCCGGTGACAGGGACTGCAGTTGGTGTATACAATCTTCGCCACGGTCTCCGACCAGTTTGGGGTCTGGCCCCGGATGGCGTTGGATAAAAGGAAGAGAAAGGATATGAATACAGTTCGGTTATACATATTTCTTTATACTAACGATTCAATTCATTGAATATATTCCTGTCGCCTGACCAGGGCATACCAATCGCGCTCCAGGGGAAGATATCCCTGGTCATAACAGAAATAATAGGTATGGCCGTTTTTGGTCTGGTAAAGGTTGGTAAAGTAATCAAACTTAAATCCTTTTTTGATCAGATGTTCCCGGGAAATTTTGCTTTTACCTTCGGGATTGGCTTCAAGAAGGATCCTCCGGTTTTTGCGTAAGGTATTGTTGATGTTGCGCATGATGTTGTTGCTGTCGCTGTTCAGGCGGTTATTGTATGCGCTCCGGCACTGGTCCGTACAGAATTTTTTATCCGAACGGCCCATGATTTTATCCCCGCATTCAATGCATTTTGTGTTCATGTTTTCAAAGATAAGGCAAATGGGGAATGACTCCATAGGGGTGAAATGGGGAATGAATTTTTGCACCGGGTCCCCGGTTATGTATAAATTTATCTATGCAAAAGACCATTCTTCCTCTCATTCTGAGCCTGGTGGTGACCATTGGTTTAACCGCGCAGGCCAATGTGCAATCCCTGCGTACCCAGAAACCGGTGCTTCATGCCAGGCATTGGCTCGCCATCACCGGCAAACCGCTGGCGGCCACGGCAGGAGCCACCCTGTTTCAACAAGGTGGCAATGCGGTGGACGCGGCCTGCGCCATGATAGCCGCGACCTGCACCATGTTTGATGTATTGAGTTGGGGCGGGGAAACCCAGGCCCTGATCTTTAACCCGAAAACCGGAGAAGTGATCGGCATCAATGCCCTGGGCATAGCACCGACAGGCGCCACGGCGCAATTTTATAAAAGTAAAGGTTATAAATATCCTCCCGCGACCGGCCCCCTGGCTGCCGTGACCCCCGGAACCCCCGGAGGAATCCTGGTCATGCTGGCAGAATTTGGCACCAAAAGTCTCGGGGAAGTGCTGGCGCCCACCCTGCAAATGGCGGAAGGATACCCGATGGACGAAGATGTGCACCGCCAGATGAGAAGATATGCCGATGACCTCAGGTCCTGGCCCTATTCAAAAAAAGTATTTTTCAAAGATGACCAGTTGCCCCAGCCCGGTGAAGTCTTTTCCCAACCGGATCTTTATGCAACCCTGAAAAAAATGGTGGATGCCGAAGCGGCCGCACTGGCGGCCGGAAAGAACCGAAAGGAAGCCATCATGGCGGCTTATGACCGTTTTTATGCCGGCGACATCGCGGATGAATTTGTGCGCGGCACCCGGGAACAGGGGGGGCTGATCACCAAAGAAGACCTGGCCAAATGGAAGGTACTGATCGAGAAACCCTTGTCCACCAGTTACAAAGGAATTGAAGTATATAAGCTGAGGGAATGGCAGCAAGGCCCCGTATTGCTCCAGGCCCTGAATATGCTTGAAAACCTGGACCTTAAAAAGATGCAATACAACTCCCTGCAATACATTCATACCCTCTACCAGGTGATGAATTATGCCTATGCCGACCGTGATTTTTATTATGGCGATCCGTATGTGCCTCCCGTCGAACCCATCCAGGGGCTATTATCAAAAGCCTATGCCGCCCAACGCCTCAAATTGATCGATACGGCCAAAAACGATGCCATGGCTTTGCCCGGTGATCCTTATCCTTTTGAGGGTAAAACCAATCCCTACCTTGATCTCATCGAAAGAATGAAAAAACCGAGTTCATACGGGCCGGGCGATCTGGAAGAGTACATGAAGAACTTTTATACCGGTACAACCTCGGTCACGGCAGCCGATGCCCAGGGTTGGGTGGTCAGTGTGGTTCCGAGCGGGGGCTGGATGCCTGCCTGTATTGCCGGGAATACCGGGATAGGCCTCAGCCAGCGCATGCAGTCCTTTGTACTGGATGCCAGTGAAAATCCCTTCAACGTGGTTTCGCCTGGACAAAGACCCCGGGTTACGCTCACACCGACGCTTGCGCTGAAGGATGGAAAACCCCTTATGGCTTTCGGTGTCCAGGGAGGGGACTCCCAGGATCAGAACCTGCTGCAGTTTTTCCTCAATATGACCGAATTTGGCATGAATGTGCAACAAGCGGTCGAAGCGGCCAATATCAACAGCTACCAGATGAAAAGCGCTTTCGGGGACCACGAGAAAATACCAGGCCGGATCCTGCTCCATTCCTCCACTCCGGATGACATTCGCCAGGCCCTGATTAAAAAAGGATACACCCTGGAATTCAGCGCCCGCACCTCCGGTCCGATCACCGCGATTTATTTTGACCGGAAACACGGCACCATGTGGGGTGGCGCCAGCAATCACGGGGATGATTACGGGGTGGGGTGGTAGGTAGTCCTTAGATTGTTAAATTGTGGAAGTGCTGAATTGTGGAATTGGTTTTAGGAGCGCGAAATTCGTTGACCC
>CAYOPD010000088.1:0-16860 GCA_964405735.1 uncultured Saprospiraceae bacterium
CTCCACCACGGCATTGGTCCTTTCGGAACGGCCGATATTGGTCTGGTAGTCTTCGGCCTTCTGTAATAATCCAAGTTCCTGTAGTTTTTCCACTACCCTTTTGCGGGCTTCAAAGCGGTCCACGCCGACAAAAAAGCGGGCAGATTCATTCAGGGTGCCGTCGGGGTTGAGGGTATCGATGGTTTCCAGCTTGTGTTTTTTGCCCAATTCATAATCGTTGGTATCGTGGGCCGGGGTGACCTTTAGCGCCCCGGTGCCGAATGCCGGATCGACGTATTCATCAAAAATAATCGGAACAGGCCGGTCAACAAGCGGGACAATAGCCTTTTTACCTTTCAGGTGGAGGTATCTCTCATCCGCCGGATGAACCGCCACCGCGGTATCTCCCATAATGGTCTCCGGACGCTGGGTCGCTATGGTGATGGATTCACCCGGCCTCCCTTCGATCGGATATGAAATAAAATACAGTTTGGCATTTTCCTCCTGGTAAATAACCTCTTCATTGCTCAATACCGTTTTGGCCTCCGGGTCCCAGTTGACCATACGGTAATCCCGGTAGAGTTTTCCTTTCCGGTAGAGGTCGACAAATACTTTGTAGACTGCCTCACTGCGGGACTCATCCATGGTAAATGCCGTACGCGTCCAGTCACAACTGGCACCCAGTTTCTTCAGTTGGGTCAGAATGATGCCTCCGTATTTTTCCGTCCATTGCCAGGAGTATTGCATGAATTCCTCCCGGCTGATATCCCCCTTTTTTAGGCCCTTCTCTTCCCTCAGCCAGCGCACCACCTTAGCCTCTGTGGCTATGGAAGCATGGTCTGTTCCCGGCACCCAGCAGGCATTTTTACCTTCCATCCTGGCTTTGCGGATGAGGACGTCCTGGATGGTGTTGTTAAGGATATGCCCCATATGCAACACCCCGGTCACATTGGGTGGGGGGATTACGATGCTGAACGCTTCCCGCTCATCGGGGACGGAATAAAAATAACCCCGCTCCATCCAGTGTGCATACCACTTGTCTTCAATCTCCCCCGGCTGGTATCTTGATGCTAATTCCATGGAGGGCAAAGATAAGGAACGGCCATGAGCTCCCGAGGCTTAGGCTTCGGGAGAGCAGCGAGCTGTGAGCTACGAGCCGGGAGGCGAGTGGAGTCCCGCGTTCCTTGGCCTTGGGAGCGGAGGCGAAAAGTAGGCGGTCAAAGGAGAAGGGAGAAGGGAGTAAAATTACAGGGGAGGTGAAAGGTTAATGGCGAAAGGCGAAGGGAGAAAAATTACAGAGCAGATGTTCATGCATTCAGTTGGTTAAATGATAACATACTTATTATCAATCCATTTTGTGCCCTTCGCTTCTTCGTGGGACCCCATCATTGGGAGCTTCCAAGCTTCGTGCAAACCCACCAAAAACCACAAAATTCGCATCTTTAATAAAAAAAGCCATCGGATCTTCAGCTGTACATACAGACCAGTTGTTGGAAAGCTGCCTTAAAGAAGACAGGAAAGCACAACAGGTCTTGTATGACCGTTATGCACCCATTATGCTGGGTATTTGCCGGCGTTATATCCGGAGCGATGAAGATGCGGAAGATATAATGATTGAGGGGTTTTACAAGATTTTCAATAACCTCAGGCAGTACGACCGGAGGGGCAGTTTTGAAGGTTGGATGAAAAAAATCATGGTCAATGAGGCCTTGATGTGGTTGCGTAAAAAACGGTTGCTCCAGACCGAACTGGATGAAAAAATGCCTCTTCTGCAAGAAGACTACGACCTCCGGCAGTTTGAACTGGAGGGCTCCGAAATCATCCCCCTGCTTGAACAACTTCCTGATGGATACAGGACCGTTTTCAACCTGTATGTCATGGAAGAAATGAAACACAGGGAAATTGCCGTGATGCTTGGAATCAGCATCAATACGTCCAAGTCACAGCTGATCCTGGCAAAGAAAAAATTAAAACAATTGATTTTAGAAAAAAAAGCTAAACCACAAACCGAATCATGACACCAAATCATATCGAAACCGAATTCCGTGAAAAATCAAAATCGATCCGGATCGAACCTAAGGCCCGTTCCTGGGATGCCCTATCCAACCGCTTGGATCATAAAACCAACCGGCCACCTTTCAGGCTGAGGGGTTGGATGACCATGGCTGCGGGCTTCGTCGGAATACTCCTGGTCAGTTCACTTTTTATATTCAGGCCATCTCAAAAAGCAGACCTCTTTAATAACATACCACCCGCTACTACTTTCGAATTCGCCGAATCCGATCTTTCCACTTCTATCTACGAACAAATCTCAGTTTTACATGAGGCTTACCGGAAGATGGGGTACCAGTAGTCAATGGCCAGTGGTCAGTGGTCAGTTGGCTAGTTAGCAAGTTTGTTAGTACCAAGACTTCTAACTTCTCTCCTCTCTCCTCTACCCTCCTTAAACGGATGCCTCGGTACCCAATCCCGTTTTTGGTTCAGAAAATCCACCAGGTAAGGGACGAAAGTATTATTCATCACTTTTCTATGTTTGATATAACAGGTAAGCGGGTGGGCTGTAGCTCCAACACTGCTCTTTATCTCCAGGGCGGTCCGTGAGAACCGGATGGCTTTTTTCCTTCGCTGGATGGCACATCGGATAAGGTCCAATAATACGTTGAGATACAATTGATAATTTTTATTGAGCGCTTCATCGATTCCCAGGTAGTGGGCTTCCTGGGTTTCCCCATCCTCAATGACTGTATAAAAAGCAATGGGCTTGGCATCCAGCGAATAGGTATAAAGATGAAAGCGGTTACCCAGGTTTTTCTTCAACTCAAGAAAATACCCTGGATCCAGATCAAGGAGGTTAAAATCGGCCCCGGTGGCTGTGCACTTATACAGATCGAACAGATGACCATTAAGCTCCGCAATTTCTGCTTCACTTAATTCCTTTTTTTGAAGCGGGGATGCGGCCTTCAATGCCCTCCTGGCTCTAACCCGGTATTTGGACAACAAGGAGTCCAAATAATCTTCAAATTCATTCCAAGGGCCCAGGGTGAGGATCATATTGGGTTCCACTTCAAAAGAGTGATATGTACTCTCTTCAAAGAATTTATCCTGGCTGGGAAAATCTTTAACCAGGGTGACACTGGTATCGATACCCTGGGATCGCAACCAGCCCTGCATTTCTTCAAGAATATGCTGATAGATCAGGCCCTCTTTGGATTTATAGTCAGGATCCAGTATACTGCCATATGGCCCGCTGAGCAGTAAGTTTCCCCCCACCAGGGTGTTGAATTCCACCAGGTTGGCTACCATGCCTTTAAGGCTTTTGTGCAGGCGGCAGAAAAAATCCTGGTCCTGGTTGAACCGCATGCTCTGGGAAGCCTTAAAATAGATGACCTGGAAATAATAGAAACCGACCTCTTTCCCTTCCCCATCCAGTAGAATGGCATAGGCGGGTTTTAGGCCGACCGGAGGGCGATGTTCGATGGAAGCCAAGAAATCTATAGAGAGCAGGGTGCTGCCTGAAGGCAATTTATCCAGGTATTCCCTGCAATCCTCAATCTTAAAACTTAATTTTATTTCAAACAAACCGGAGTGGCCGGCAATACCAATCTGAATTGTGTCCATCCGGTGCAAAGGTGTGGAATTGTTGCGGGTAAGGCAAGGGGTGTCTCAAAGGTGAAAGACAGGGGTTGTCTTGAAGACACCCCCTGTCTTTCTGGCGAAGCCCGCATCTCCTTATCTTTACCTCCCCATGAACAGATTGAATCCACGGGCCGGGTTTAAAACCCATTCATTCCTGGCAATGGTGCTTACCAATCTCGCTGTGTTTAATCTTTCATTGGCCCAGTCCATTCGCTGTGAAGCGGATGAATTTCTCTCCGGAAACCTGTCTCCGGCCTCAAAAGTCTCCAATTTCCCAATGGAATTACGATCAGATAAGGCTCTGCCGGTGGTAGTTCATGTGGTCTGGAACAAGCCGGAAGAAAATATTTCCGATTCGGAAATACGGCAACAGATCGACCGGCTCAACCTGGAATTCAACAATTCTTATACCAGTCGTAAAAGTGTACCGGCGGAATTCAGGGATAGGATTGGTAATCCTTCGATCCGGTTTTGCCTGGCTGGTATGGATCCGGACGGCAAGGTCTCTACCGGCATCCTTCGAACCCAGACTCCATTTGCAGGGATCGGCTCCCTCCGGGATGGCGCAGGCAGGTATGTCATTCATTATGATCCTGCAGGCGGCAGCTCCGCCTGGGATAATAACCGGTATATCAATATTTGGATAGGAACCATGGAGGGCGCTTATGGAAGAAGTACGATCGGAGGCACCGCATTCACTCCTGCCGAAGACGGCATTGTCATCGATCCCGCCCGCTGGGGTACGGATTTCGGACGGAACCTGCTCGGACGGACTCTGGTGCATGAGATGGGTCATTACCTGGGCCTGAGGCATACCTGGGGGACAAGCATAGGTGATTGTACGGAGGAAGATGGCATCGCCGATACGCCCGTGCAGGACGGCCCTTATTTTGGCTGCCCGGATTATCCGCAGCGTTCGTGCGGCAATAACAACATGTTTATGAATTTTATGGATTTTACGGATGACTATTGCCTGGATATGTTCACGGTTGACCAGGTGAAAAGAATGCAGTCGGTCCTCAGTACATTCCGGCCTGGTTTAATGACCTCCCCGGCTGCCTGTACTATTAAAACAATACCGGTCAATCTTTCAAGCCTTCAGCTTTATTATCGCGCATTAAACGGAGCCCTGGTGGTGCGGGCGGAAAAGATACCCGATGTACCGGTTGACCTGGTAATATCAAATGGCCTGGGGCAGCGTGTTTACCGGGGGCGTATTGAAATCATAGACCATGCTGAAATCCCTGCAAAAAACTGGCCTGCCGGAATTTACTTTATTAATTTGCGTTATAATAAAGAAATGAGAACGATCAAATTTTTCAAACCCTGATATGTCAAGATCCCTATTGATTTTTACCCTGATCACAATGGCCATGTCCTGCACCCGAAAGACTCCATTCGTTGCCGCCCAGGGTGAAAAATTAATTGAAATGGAGAAATCCCCATGTTTTGGCCTATGCCCCGTGTACCGCCTGACGGTTTACCGGGACGGAGGCATGAAAATAAATGCCAAACAAAATATGAAAATCAGTGGGATCCATACCCTTAAGTTGAACAAATCCGAAATCAACTCGCTTCGCACCAGGCTGGAGAAAATGGGGCTGGAAAAATACAAGGAAGAATACCGGGAGCCGGTTGCGGATGCCCCTTCCACCGAGGTGCTTTATTTTACAAATGGTCAGCCCAAAAGGATCTTTACCAATTTTATTTTCCCGGAAGCACTTCAAAAAATTACAGACGAACTGGATCAAAAAGTGATGGGTGAAGGATGGGTAAAATGGGTTGACCGAAGGATCAAACAAGAATACATCCTGTTATTGGAGGAAGGGGTCTCCCTTTCAGGCATCCTGCAAAAATTCAGTGAACAGGAAATGATGCTGGTCCGGCGCCTGGATCCAGCGACCCATCAATACTGGCTGGTCTCCTGCCTGGTCATGCCTGGTGAGGAGAAGGCTTTATTGGAAAGAATCCGGAAAGACCCTGAAGTGAAAGAAGTCCAGGAAAACAGGCAGTTGGAGGAAAGAAGATAATAGTCAGTGATCAGGAGTCAGCAGTCCATAATAAATAGTCAATAAATAGGAATCAGTGATTAGTAGAATTTTCAGGATATTTGCCGTTCTTGCCCTGATCTGTATTGGATCATTTTTCCTGTTCGGAATTCTGGCTACGCGACAATACCCCGGGGGTACCAATGCCCAACCTGGTTCTCCGGGATTTCAATGGCTGGACAATTACTGGTGTGACCTGTATGCTTTGAAGACTTTTTCCGGGAAAACCAATCCAGCCCGCCCCTGGGCCATCCTGGCCACCGGCTTTCTGGCCATTGGCTTCATGTTAAGCTGGATCTGTATTCCCACCCTCTTTTCGGCATCCCGTTGGCGGACCTTCATCTTTGCTTTACCCGGCATAACAGGAATGGCGCTCACGGTATTCCTTTTCTCTCCCTGGCATGACCTGATCATACCGGTTTCGGGGTCTTTGCTGGGACTGGCCCTGATGGTCACCTGCCCTCCGCTTTACCGGCATGGATACAATAAATACAGTTTCTGGGGATGGCTAAGCTTATTTGCTGGAATGGTCACCTTTGGGGTTTATCAGACCGGCTTGTTGCTCGAATCCCTCCCTGCCCTTCAAAAAATGAGCATGTTTATTTTTACAGGCTGGATGGTGAGTATGGATGTTGAGGTTTTAAGAATGACCGACATCGAAAAAGATTAAGGACTTTCCATGGTTCATGGTCTGGGGACTGGTTGACATTGGCCTCTTTCCGGACCTATTGAAAACCAACCAATCACCCGGTATTTGTGTATGGCGATTTATTTAGATTTGCAATTCGTCAAAAATAGCCTTCACTAATTGATATCATATGAACTATAAAAAGATAAACACTGATTGGACATGAAATTGTTTTTTGTTTTAACCATTTATGCCCTTACAAGCCTTCATGCCTTTGCGCAAAAAGACCTCTATCACTATGAGGAAGGCCAGTTCAAATCCAATCCGTACTTTCTGAATGCGGAAACCTTGCCCGGCATACCCCTGGAACCCAGGCAAACTTTTACCTCCGGCAAATGGAGCCGGGATTTTAGCGTACCCGGGATTACCGGTTCGATCTTCGTTTCCGCCACAGACGGGACCAATTTATATGTAGGCGGCCAGTTTAAAACGGCAGGCGGCGTTCAAGCCAATGGTATTGCAAAATGGGATGGCCAAAAATGGACCTCATTGGGAGAAGGATTGGAGAATGGCGTATACGGAGACGTGCCCCAGGTTGAAGCCATAGCGTATCTGGATGGTAAATTGTTTATAGGAGGGCAGTTTTCCAAAGCCGGATCCAAGCAGGTGAACGGCGTCGCCTACTGGGACGGCACCCAATGGAATGCTTTAGGGGCGGACAGCACCAATGGAGTCAGAAGAACATTTATTCTGAATAACGATACCATTATTGGACGGGGAGCCGTCTGGGCCTTATTCGCGCACCAAAATAAAATCTATATCGGGGGGCACTTCCAATATGCAGGGGACAGCCTGGCGAACGGCATTGCCGCATGGGACCCTGCAACGGGAATCTGGGAACCCTTCGATGGCGGATTCCGAGGTTTTACAGATACGGACCCGGTCTATGCCTATTGTTTTGCAGTCAAGGGCAATGATCTTTACGCGGGTGGAATATTCAGCAGCGCAGGAGGAGTTCCGGCTAAAAATATTGCCAAATGGAATGGGAGCAGCTGGTCTGCAATAGGGACCGCCGAAAGCAGCATCAATGATCTTAGATTCGACAAGGACGGTAACCTGCTTGCGGTCGGTTATTTCAATACCAATCAAAATAACGGAACCACCCGGATAGGGAAATGGGACGGCAGCAAGTGGTCGCCGGTAGCCGGACCAAAGGGTCTTGGAACCTATATCTCGCAATTACAGGTATACGGAGACGTGATCTATGCCTGGGGCAATTTTGACACCCTCGGATATACCCTTTCAAGCCTTGCCAGGCTGGAAGGGGGCAACTGGCATCTCATCGGAGGATTGGGACGGGCGGCCAATGAATTTTTACCTGGCAATGTTTTCGGGGTAGAATTCGTAAATAACAAATTGTATGTGTGCGGCAGTTTTACCAAAGCGGGAAGTATTTATCCCGTAAATGTTGCCGAATGGGACATAAAAAATTCGACCTGGAAATTGTTGGATGACGGGCGTGCCAACCAGGGGATACACGATGGCAATATTGATGTACTGGAACAGAGTGGCAATGCTTTGTTTGCCGGAGGTAGTTTTTCTGTCGCAGGGGGTGTTTATACCCGGAACATAGCCCGATGGACAGGCAATGAATGGAAACCCATCGGTACGGATTATAATAATGGAATCCGGGGTACCGTCCTGTGCATCCTCGCTGACAGCAATGATATTTATGTGGGCGGATATTTTGGAAGTGCAGGGACCTCGGAAGCTTTTCACGTCGCTAAGTGGGACGGCAGCAACTGGTCACCCATCGGCATTGGAGTGGGAGGAATAGCGGGCGCTCATGTAAAAGCGCTGGCCAAAGTAGGCCATTACCTCTATGTAGGCGGTTACTTCAAGGCGGTGGGCGATGCTGAAAATTATGCCCTTCCGGCGAACTCCATAGCCCGGTATGATCTGATCGCCAATCGCTGGGAAACCCTGGGCAGGGGTATTGAATATGTTTTCGGAATTCCCGGTGCAGTCTATGATATGGAAGTGCACGGAGATAAAATCTATGTGGCCGGTGAATTCAATAGTGTGGATGACAGGTTTTATCAGAATTTCGCCGTATTGACCAATAATAAATGGTCGGGCATCGGGGAAAACCATGAGATCGGCATTGAGGGCTCCGTCCGGTGTGTTAAAGTGATCAAAGATGAAATTTATATCGGAGGCATCCTCCGGCTCGAAAGGATGGGCGAATCCAAAGGCATACTGAAATGGGATGGCAAAAAATGGATTGGGATCGGTGATTCTTTGACCGCTGATGGAAGGACTGTATATGTGGAGAACATTGTTCCGTATCAAAATGGCCTGATCGCCGGGGGATATTTTCTGAAGGCCGGAAATAAAACCGTGAATAACATAGCGGTTTTTGATGGCAATGAATGGAACGAACTGGGCGGAGGTGTTTTTCCCGGTGGTCTAAAAATTGCTTTATGGGGCAATAAAGTGTTTGCAGCCGGGCCGTTTGATTATGTCACTGCCGAAGGCGCAGGCGCCGGAATTGCCCAATTTGATCTTGAAAGTTCAACTCCAACGGATGAAATAGCCGGCCCGGATAAGATTCAGTTGATCAGGACTTTTCCCAACCCGGCCCGTTATTTTTTCAACATCGACCTGCCCAGCGATATCAGCCATGGTTTCCTTGAGTTGTTTGATCCGCACGGACGACTGGTCAGGGTCTATCCACTGGCATCCCGGTTTCAGACTGCCGGACTGCCAGCAGGTTTATATTTATTCCGCGTGAGGTCGGGGAATCAGATTATAGGTGGCAATAAGTTAGTGCTTGAATAGCCGATAGCTGAAAACTGATCGCTGATCGCTGATCGCTAATAACTGATCGCTGCCCCCTCTGGGCTCAAAGCACACCACTGAACGCTACAAATCATTCTGAGGATCAAACCGATTCCTCCGGTACGGTAATTTCAGGAAACTGAAGGTGCCCGGATTGGCGTAAATATTAAAACTATAGGTGCCTCGTACCGGTTGGTAATTAAAATTCATTTGCCAGCAATGCAACCTCCGGGTGACCCCGAAATCCGGATAGGTCAGGTCTTTGGATTTAAAATCATATCCGATATTCCCTACCCGAATCGCCCAGTTTTTGGTGAGCTCGATATTGCCCTGGGTGCTGATGGAGTTGGCGATCACCCCAAATTTTTCTTCCCGGGTGACTGGGTCGATGATATTGCCCAGGGCAAAATTATGATTAAAATAGAAGCCTTTGAACATATCCCAAAAGGTTTCGGGATTTTCCCGCTTTTTCTTTGCCGGGGCCGCCTGATCATCCTCATTCTCTGGTTCGGGCTCAGGGGTCTCGGCCGGTTTGCCTTTCCACTTATTGATCAGGTCTTTTACATCCTGGAAACTGAAATTGGAACTTAGCCCGATATCGTAATCCTGCAACCGGGCCAGGCCTCCTCCGGTTTTGACCAGCAATTCATTGATCCGGCGGCCGGCCTCGTCCTCCCGGTAAAAATCAAAAGACGCACCTATACTTAGGTTCGTGAGCCCCCCGAAAATCCGGGTTGCCCCGCTAACCGACATGGGCGACCACTTGAAGGAATCTGCGGCAAAATTGTAAAAACCCGACATGTAAACATTGTCAAACAATTTAAATTTCTTCTCCGTGGAGTCTTTTTTACTGAAGTACTTGGCTTCAAAAATATTGGTGATGGAATAGCCGATGCCCAGCTGCTTGCCGGAAGTAGGGACCTCGTTATAGGTCATGCCTTCAAAAATGGAATAATACCTTCTACCTGTCCTCGTTTCGTAGAATCCGGTATAAGGATTGTTTTCCGGTGTATAGTTCAATGAAATGCCGGGCCGGATGGTGTGGCGTAAACCACGGATAAACCCTTTTTTGAATACCGCCGTTCCGAAAATCGCGGTATTGAGGCTGAGGGCTGTATTGAAGAGGTGGGCCGCTTTGAATCCCTTAAGGGTATCGCGTTGCAGGGTGTCCGGGCTGCCGTTTTTATTTGTGATGTTCACCTGTTGAAGGTTCCAGATTTCCCGGTAGTTGATGGATGGCGCCAGGTTAAAATATTTTAGCACCCTGAAATTGACATCGGATGAAGCCACTTGCCGGACCCCGAAGCTGTTGATAAAATTATTCAGGGACTGGCTGGTAAACAATGCCGTATCGGAGGTCCGGATCAGGGACTGGGCATTGGCATTGTAATTAAAGGTGATCTGTTCGAACCATTTTTCGTCCCCAGCCTTTTGTTTCCGCTTGAAAGGATAAATCCGTTGCATCTGAAAATTAAAGTTAGGCAGGCTTACGATCACGGACTTATCCCGGGTATTTTGCGAATGGCTCATGGAAGCCGAAAAAGAAAAAGGTTTTCCGGGGAAGGTCCTGTTGTAGTTGATATTGGAGGACAGGGAATTGTTCAGGACAATGTTGGCGTCATTAAAATTGAGTTGCTGGTAGTCGTTGGTCTGGATATTGACCGAGGCGGAAAAATTCTGATAGGGATTGGCCTGGGAGGCCTGGCGGTGGCTCCACTGGATCGTATAGGATTTTTCAATCCTCAGGTCGCCTTTTTCACCGGATTCGTACCTGCGGTCTGAATAACCCAGGTTGACCAGCCCGCTGAATTTATACCTTTTGGCATAATTGGATCCCAGCTGGATCCCCCAGGAACCCCTGGTGTAGATGTCAAACTGGGTGCTCAGGTCAAAATGGGGCCCAAGCGGGCTATAAAAACCTACGTTCCGCAGGCCAAATCCAAGGCTGGGGCTATACTCATAATCCCGGGGTATGATGAGCCCGGCACTCCTTTTATCCGTAATGGGAAAAAATCCAAAAGGCAGCCAAAGCGGGGTGGGTACACCCATGATCTCCAGGTTGGAAGGCCCCACGACCACCAGTTTGCCTTTGATAAATTTTTGTTTGGTACTCCGGATCCCGAAATGAGGCTGTTCGGCATTGCAGGTGGTAAGGATGGCATTGCGGTTGTAAACGATATCGGCCTGGGTAGTATCCACAGGATCCCCTCCTACAAATTTGGTGGTTGTCCCGCGGATAAAAACATCGGTGTATTTGGTGACCACCTCATCAATGATTCCTTTTCGGGTCCTGAAATTATACCGCATGCGTAGGGCATCAAACTCCTGTTCCCCATCGGAAAAATGAGGCAGGCCAATCCATTTACCCGCACTATCCCGGATGCCTTCCGCATAAGCAATATCGTGGTCCATATCCAGACGGATCCGGGCGGCTTTCAGGGAGTAGTCCTGGTAAGTCACTTTTGCATCTCCAAAGAGGTAAAAGATTTTTTCATTCGCATCGAGGTAGGAACTGTCCTTGGCGCTGTAAACCACATCGGCATCCGGGGCATCTTTAGAGATAAGCACCCCTAAAGAATCGGGCTTCGGAACGGTATCCTGGAGTCCCGGGCTGTCGGTTAAAGTCTGGTTCTGGCCCAGGGCCGGGAAACCCTGGGTGAGGAAAATAATTAAATGAATAAACCCGAATTGCTTCACGATCAACGGTTAAAACGAAGGATAGGCTGGTAATGTCTTGTGGTTAACGATAGAAAAATACTGTTGGTTAAAAACTGCAAAAATAGGTTATTGCCGCCAGAGGCGTGGCCTTCCCTTTTGGCATTTGCCGCTTACCCTCTTTGGCTGGCTTCTCCGGGCTCCGATTACCTTAGCCAAATTCTCGTTTTTACTAATATCTTTGCGTTTTTATGTCAAAGGAAACCCGAATTGCCATTCTGGCTATCGTTGCAATTACCATCCTTATCCTGGGCTACAAATTCATCATCGGAAAGAATGTGTTGACCAAAAGCCAGTTATTTTATGTCAAATACCAGAACATCGACCAGCTCCAGGTGTCCAATCCCGTCCTGATCAATGGCTACGAAATAGGGGCGGTCAATAATATCTACCTTGACCCTGCCGACAACACGACTCCGATCGTGATCCTGGAGGTGGACAAGGATATCAAGATCCCTAAAAATTCAATAGCGGAACTGATCAGCCTGGGCGTCATGGGAGGCAAAGCCGTTCAGATCATACTCGAAGGGAAATGCGACGGGGATTGTGCCCAAAGCGGCGATTACCTGATCCCAAGCACCCGAAGCCTGCTGGGCAGTTTTGTAGGGGAAGGCGAAATCGACCAGTACCTGGACAAAATCAAAATGAGCGCCAACCAATTGTTTGACAGCATTGCCGGGGAATCAGGTAAAAAAGAAATTAAAGAAGGGGTCCGGAATTTTGAAAAAACCCTCAGCAACCTCGCCCACAGCACTACCCTTCTCAATAACCTGCTTGCCCGCAACACCAATAAGCTGGATAAAATGATCACCAGCCTTGAAAGTGTGGTCAGCAATATTCAGGGATCCAATCAGGAGATTACCAGCATCCTCAAAAACCTGGATGAAATGAGTACCGGCCTGAACAAAGCGGATCCCTCAAAATCAGTCACGGCCCTCAATGAAACCCTGGCCGAAAGCAAACAAGCGATTGGAAAACTTCAGGCCACCCTAAAAAATGCGGATGCAGCCCTGGGTGAAGTCAATACCCTCCTTAAAAAAGCCAGCAAAGGCGACGGTACCGTGGCTAAACTGCTGGAAGACCCCAAACTTTATCAAAATCTTTCAAGCACCTCCAAACAACTCGAACTCCTTCTGCAGGATCTCCGGCTGAATCCAAAACGTTATATCAATGTTTCCGTATTTGGCAAAAAGGGCAAAGGTTATACCCTGCCGGTGGACGATCCGGCTGCGCATGCAGATACCATAAAAGCGGATACCTTACAAAAGGAATAAGGGGATATAGGGCTCCAATGGCTCATGGCTCCCCCGAGGCCTCGGGAGCTAAATCAATTTGATTTCCTTCTTGATCCCCGGATTGAGAGCGGTGCCTTCCACTTTGGCAGAGACTTCGACATGAAAAACGGATTTTGCATTTTTAAGAAAACGCGCGAAGCCGGCGATTTTATGGTGTACCGCGGATTTACCCGCCATTTTCTCAATGGTTGACAACTGGGGTTCTACCGGCAATCTGAAATCGATGATTTTTTCGCCGTTGGCCGGAATTTCAAGCGGCTCATTCAAAGCAATCCTTCCCCATAAGTAATCGTTTGTCCTTTTTTCCTGCCCCCTGCCTCGGTGATAAGTCTCCACGAGTTTGATTTCAATGGATTTGAGCGTTTGGGGTGATTTGGAATGGAGCTTCAGGGTACCCTGGATCATTTTGTCGTTGGCTTTGAAGGCCAGGGGAACTTCAAGATCCACCTTGAGTCCCTCGATTCCAAAAAACAGTTTTACTTTTCCCAGCATGTCTTTTTATTAATTTGATAAATGCCTTGCCAGCCATCCGGAGGAAAGAGGTTTCAGAAATTGTTCCAGGCTTTCCTTTTGGGCAATCATCAGGTCGAAATACTTTTCATCCTTATCCAATTCACCCGCCCTGACTTTCTCTTTAAGGGTAGGCAACGGATAACTCACGACCTCTCCGGCTTGCAGCAAAGCGATTCTTTGTTTATCCAACAACACAAAACCCATTTCAGATTCCATCGATTGGACGAACCGGTACAATTTGTCGATCGAACAACCGCTGGCTCCGACCTGGTCTTCATCGACCGCAATGATGACAAACCGGTGACGGTCGATTTCATAACTGGCATGGATGGTATGCTGGTGGCTGGTCCAGTCTTCCAAAAAGTTCCGGAGCCGGATATCCAGCATCATTTCCTCTCCGGGGTTCAGGGTTCTTTCAGCCTGAAATATCCAGACCCTGGAAGAGCCCGGCATATCTTCAAATTTAATCCACATGATGTGCCTGCAAATTACAGGCTTTTTTGCTGCAGGATGAGTTCTGCCAGGTCATAAACCATGACTTTATCCTGCTTGTCCATAGCCTTCACCCCATCGGTAAGCATGGTCAGGCAATAGGGACAGTTGCTGATGATGATCCCGGCACCCGAAGACAGGGCTTCTTCGATCCTTTCCCGGTTGATCCGTTTTGAACCCGGTTCATCTTCTTTAAACATCTGGCCTCCGCCGGCGCCACAACAGAGCCCTTCGGACCGCGATCTTTTCATTTCCCTGAGATCGGCATTCATCCTCCGCATGATGTCCCGGGGGTCCTCATAAATTCCATTCACCCTTCCCAGGTAGCAGGAATCGTGGTAGGTCAATGATCCCGGAAATTTTTCTCCGGCCGGTTTTAATCTGCCATCCCGGAGCAGGGCATTTAAAAAAACAGTATGATGAACTACTTCATAGTGCCCTCCCAGGGCAGGGTAATCGTTTTTGAGCGTATTAAAACAATGCGGGCAGGTGGTTACGATCTTCGTGATCTCATAGTTTTTCAGCGTTTCAATGTTTTGCAGGGCAAGCAGTTGAAACAAAAATTCATTGCCTGCCCGTCGTGCAGGGTCACCCGTACATTTTTCTTCATCCCCCAAAATGGCAAAACGGATACCGGCGATCTGCATCAGGCTTGCAAAAGCCCGGCTCACCTGCTGCGCACGGCTGTCAAAACTGCCTGCACAACCCACCCAGAACAGGATCTCCGGCCGCTCCCCCTCCGAGATAAATTCAGAAACCGTTTTTATCTTATCCATATCCTTTTATTGCGTTTCTGCCCAGGCCGACCTTGCAACCGTCATGGGCCATACACTTCCGTTATTTTCGAGGCTGTTGAACATTGCCGTCCAGTTGGCGGGCCCTGCCGACTGGCTCAGGATTTCATGCCGCCGGAGTTCCAGGATCGGTTCCATGGGGTTGATCAAGACCGGGCAGGCTTCCACACAGGCCTGGCAGGTTGTACAGGCGTGAATTTCTTCCGGGAGGATATAAGAAAACAGGGACTTTCCATCCTGGTATTCGGAGGCTTTTAATTTTCCTCTGTCCAGGTTCCTTCCAATCTCTTCACTCCGGTCACGGATGTCCATCATGATTTTCCGCGGGGAGAGTTTCTTCCCGGTGAAGTTGGCGGGGCAAACCACCGTACATCTTCCGCATTCGGTGCACGAATAAGCACCCAGCAGCACCCGTCTCGGCAGATCGAAGACATCTTTAGCTCCAAATTCGGTGCTTTCAATTCCATGGACCCCGGTGTCCGGGTCAACCGGCAATCCAAGCATTGTTCGGGCTTCCCGCATCACCACCGGCATGTTTTCCATCTCCCCCCTGGGCTTAAGGTTTGAATACCAGGTCTGGGGAAAGGCTAAAAAAATATGCAGATGCTTTGAGACGGGCAGATAATTGATAAACCCGAGGACGATCAGATAATGGAGCCACCAGCCTCCCCGCTCCAGAATGAGAAGGGATTGGGTAGAAAAATCACCGAAAAGCAGCGGGCCCAGCCACCCGGAAATCAGGAAGAAACCGGTCTCCCTGTAATGCTGCGGATCTTCCTGCTGGAGTATGCGGTCGGCGCTGTTCATGGTGAAAATAGCTATTACAAGCAGGATCTCCCCAAAAAGAATGAGGTTGGCATCCAAACGTGGCCAGCCCTTCATTTCGGGTTTTTGGAAACGGCTTAGTTTCAGGACATTTCTTCGATAAAGAAAAATGACCGTGGCCACCAGGGCGAGCAGCGACAAAAATTCAATGGCAGAAATCAGGAAGGTATAAAATCCCCCAAGCAAAGGAGCGAAGACCCGGTGGGAATGGCTGATGCCATCCAAAATAATTTCGATCAGTTCAATCTGGGTAAGTAAAAAAGCGGCATAGATCGCCAGGTGAAGCACCGCAGGCTTCCATAAAGCAAACATTTTTTTCTGGCCAAAGGCGACCAGGAGCATGTTTTTCATCCGGGTGCCTTGCTGATCCAAAGGCCCTTCCGGCTTACCCAGGGATATATTGCGGTAGATCTTCCTGAAATTCAGAAATGCCAGGGAAAAGCCTCCCACCGTAATCAGCATGAATAAAAGGATCGAAATCATTCGGTCTAAAAATTCTAACTTGCATAAAATTACAAAATCAAGGCCCCGCAGTCATGAAAATCCTGAACGAAAGTCAAATCAGGCAAAAAATCAAACGGCTCGCCATACAAATCCTGGAAAACAATACGGACAGCCGGGAAATCATCCTGGCCGGAATCAATAATAAAGGCTATGGGTTTGCGGAATACCTCAAGGCAGAGATCGCCGGTTTTTCAAACATCCCGGTGGTCCTATCCCGGATTAAACTTAATCCGGCTGACCCGCTTTCCCGTGAAATCAGCATTGATATGACGCAGTCACAACTCGAAAAAAAAACCATTATCGTCGTGGATGATGTTGCCAATACCGGCCGCACCATTTTTTACGCCATGAAACCCATCCTGGAAATCTTGCCCAAAAAACTGGAAGTCGCCGTCCTGGTCAACCGCATGCACAAGTCTTTCCCCATTCACGTGGATTATGTCGGCCTGACCCTCTCAACCACGATGGAAGAAAACATCGAAGTGGAACTTGACGGTAAGGAATGGAGCGTGGTGTTGAGTTAAGTGTGAGGCGAGAGGCGAGAGGATCGGGTTGCTAGGATAGAGGTCAGAGGTGCGAGGTCCTTTCCT
>CAYOPD010000089.1:0-16785 GCA_964405735.1 uncultured Saprospiraceae bacterium
ATTGTCCTGATTGTTTTCGCAGATTTCTTTATAATTGCCATGCTCATCCTGATGGGCCGGGCCATAGATATTGCATCCATACCAGCCAAAGGCCTTGCCGGTGGCGTCGGCCGTGTCTGTTAGGATTCCGTCGTTTTCAATTTCGCATTCGATGGCGTTGTAAGGCTTGTGGTAATACCTGCATGAACCGTCGTCAGCGTACTTGGTAGGGTCGTAGTCATATTTTTCAGAGCCGTTTGCAAGGATATGGTCGCGATCATATTCGATATCACAAACGGAATGTGCGTATTCAAGCCTGTTGTAACGGTGGCCGCGGATAAAGTATTTTTTACCCCTGATTTCACGGGCATCGGCTACATTGTCGCAATACCAGTAAAGGTCGGCGGGTTCTTCACAGACAGGCGGGGTCTTATCGTCCACATAAATGATGACCATACAATCGTTGTACAATCGGGCCGAACAGGTATTGCCGGGTTCAAATCCATCGGAAGTATTGTTTTGCACCTGGACGGATTCTTCGTCGGGAAATTCGAATTCGCAGCTCCTGACATAGGTCTCTGAACCTGGGTATTGTCCGGAATAATCATCAAAATGTTTCGCAGGTTCCCAATACGTGGGTTTGCACAGCGGACCGAAACTGCTCTCGCAATTTTTGTAGTTGACATGTGTTTTATCTGACAGGTAAAAGAACTTATAGTTGTGCCAGAGTCTTGCGATCTTATAAGTATTGTAGGTAAACCAATCGTGTTTGGTGCAGGGGAATACATGTGGATCATATAAGGGGACTCCACAGGCTTCATACACCCTGAGGACCACCTGATTTTCACCGCACTCGCTCAGGTCGATATAATCTTTGAAGATAAAGACGTTGATCCAGGTTTCGAGCCAGTCATTCCAACGGTCTTTGTATTTCCAATAAGATGCATTGCAATTGGCGGTCCAGTATGATTTCCAGGCATTCCGGGCTGCTTCGATGGTATCCATATGTGCAACCGCAAAATGCAGTACAGTGCAGCAGTTGTCCCTGCTTCCATTGTCCAGGTCGCTGGCATATACCCTGGCCCAGCAGGTGCTTGGATCAACCGTGGTGCGGGTATATTCATCGCATACCGGATTCGGTGGACTGAGGTCATAGACTTTTACATTGATGGCAGTATCGGTCCGGTTGAGACAGGCGTCCACAATGGATACCGCAAGCCGGTGGGATACTCTTCCTTTATAATCGGAAGGCACTGCAGGCAGGCTGATTTTACCAGGTAATGTTCCATTTATGACATTTATTTTGCCAGGATGGCCGTCCAGGACGTATTCGACGATATAGCTTTGTTTGGGACTTGCGTCACAGTCGTCTATGATCAGTGCCTCCAGGTTGATATTGGCAAAACAATTATGGGGACTGGTATTGGCTTTATAATAAAATTTGCTGGTGGAAGCCACGATCGGATCTTCCCGGTCTTCAATTTTGATATATTGCACGCAGGTGGTATCTGTTTTGGCACACCAGTCCACGATCAGCCATTCCCTTCTGATTTTAAAGCCGGTACCGCAGATCGGAATGATCTGGTCAGTCCAGGTCAGGCTGGTTTTACAGAAACCTCCGGGGGCCGGATACATGGCCACAGATGAATCCACCAGGAAACATTCCGTGCCCCGCATGATGAGCACACTGTCATCAATAAAGGGGACCACCTTCAGGTCTGCCGGAACACATTTTCTGCCGCCTCCAAAAGTGTCCTGGGCCTGAAGTTTTAACAAAAGATCAGGAGATGGATAATTGGCGTTGTTTTTGTCACGGGAAAAAAGGATCATTTCAAAATTTTTCCGGTTACTTGATGAACCGGTGTTTCCCACTTTTTTACAGAAAACACGGCAGCCCAGGGTAATCGGATCCGGGCAATCGATGTTCGAGAGAGAATCCCTTCCAATCGTCAGCGTATCTGAACAGTTTGCCGAATTGCCCCATTCGTCCCAGGTCCGTATGGTCCGGATCACCCGACCCAGGCCTGAAATACCTTCGCAACCCCAGTCAGTCCACTGCATGCTCTCTATAGCAGAAGATCCGGCTTGCCCGCAGTTGTCGATGATTTCGCCAACGATTTCAGACAACCGGGCTACCTGGAAACAGGATACTTTGACGTTTTTGCAAACCGGTTGAGGAGCCGCCTTGTCTTCAATGGTGACATATCCCCAGCAGCTGTTCCTGCTTACGGTCTCGATCACCCGGTAAATAAAAGTATAACCGATATGGCTGCGGTTGACCTGGTCATTGCCAGGAAGTTTTGCTGTCCCGTAGGGATAGCTGAGCTCCACATCATAAGTGGTGCAGGCCAATCCGGGATTTTCGAGGAAATCATCCGGTTCAAAGGTTTTGAGACATCCGTCAGACGGCATCGATGCATTGACATGGTCGTTGCACACCAGGTTGCAGGGATCTCCCTGGGCGTTCATGCTCAATGAGTAGAACAATGCCAGAACCACCGGCAGCCAGCATCGTTTCAGACATAGGAAGGTAATTGTCTTTTTCATTCTAGAAAGTGTTTGATTGAATCAATAGATTTAAAAAATTTAAACTCATAAAGTCGATTTGCTTGACCTGCCTGTTCCAAAACCATACCAAAAAGCCGGGTTTAATACCCTGGATTTCAGGAAAATAAACCTGAAAAACACATGAGTTAAACAATATACCTATTAAAGAGTGTAATACAGAATTGTATATATTGCATTTAATTTTAATATGACCAATTCATTAAAAAAAATCATTATAAATTTTTTTAGTAATATGTCCGGCCAACAGATTTAAAGTTTAATTTTAAACCGCTTGGAATTTATTTTCATCGGTCAGCATGTGAAGAAAAACCATGGGTCAGTACCAGATTTTCCAGAGCCGTTTTTGGCAACTCAATTCCATCGTTTATTACGAAAACCGCACGGCCCTTTGCTGGGATCCCGCCTATACTCCGATGGAAGTAGAACAGGTCGGGGCGGCCCTGGCCCACTTCCGGCCCACTGACCAGTTCATCCTGTATACACATGGGGATTATGATCATATTGCCGGGGATTCCCAGTTTAAGGGAGCATTGCGGGTGGGTTCGGTGAAGATGGAAAACAAACCGGATAAGGTCGAAGAATTGCAGCAGATCGAATCCGTGGATCATGAGTTTTATATCCTTCGGGATGAACCGCTTTTGTTTCCAACTCTGGATATCCTCATTCCGGACAGCGTCCCATCCAGGCGTCGATTGGGTAATGTTGATGTTCATTTTTACCCTGCGCCCGGGCATACCCCGGATGGCCTTTTCTTCATAATCCCTTCTCAGGGTTTATGGATTTCCGGGGACTATTTATCCGATATTGAATTCCCATTTGTGACCGACCTGGAGGCTTATACTGAAACCCTGGACACCGCTTCTCATATCCTGGAAGCTTATCCTATCCAAACCCTGGTACCCGGACATGGAAACACAGCATTCGGCAGTTCCGCCATCCGGGAACGGATCGAACGCTCTAAAAGTTATCTCAAAAGCCTCGAGGGGCCTGATCCGGTGATGCCCTGGCAGGAATCCTGGGGGCTATCCCCCTTTTCCACTTTTCTGGATAAAATGCATGAAAAAAATAAACAACAAGTCCGGTCACAAAGTATATAACACTCCCTTATTGGAGAAGATTGGAGCCAGGCAGGGCCAGCATATCCTGTTGATCAAGGCTCCGGATTTTGTACTCCAACAATTCCGGAATGGAAATATTTCGGTCGATTTAAGATGGACGGGTCAAAATAAATACGATTTGGTATGGATTTTTATCAATGAGCTGGACCTGCTGGAAGAGCAGTTGCCTAAACTCAAATCCATGCTGCACGAATCCGGAATGATCTGGATCTCCTGGTTTAAAAAATCCTCAAGACAACCAACGGAACTTACTGAAGACCTCATACGCGACAGTGCACTTCATCATGAATTGGTGGATATTAAAGTGGCCGCTGTCGACGAGGCATGGTCCGCCCTTAAACTGGTCATCCCCCTCAAAAAGCGTAAGGGACCTGAATAGGCCATGACTACCCAGTTCAGATGCGCATGCGGTCTTCCCCAAGGATTTTTTCCAAACGGTCCAACAACTGAGCCGCATCCTCAGAATTGAAACACATGGGAGGTTTGAATTTTAGGACATTGTCATCAGGTCCATCGGTGCTCATCAGGATGCCCTGTTGCCGCATCCTGCCCGCCAGGTAGTTAGCTTCGCCCGTTGCAGGCAGGTTGTTTTTCATCAATTCAATACCAAGGAAAAATCCGGTGCCCCGGAGGTCTGCCAGCAGGGGATAATGGGTTTGAAGGCTTTTCAATGCCATCAGAAGGGAATTTCCAATCTCCCGCGCCTGGTCCATTCTTTTTTCATCCTGTAAAACCTGAAGGACCGTGCTGGCAATGGCACAGCTCACTGGATTGCCTCCGAAGGTATTGAAGTATTCCATCCCATTGTGAAAAGCATCGGCAATGGTGCGGGTGCACACGACGGCACCAATTGGATGGCCATTGCCAAGCGGTTTCCCGAAGGTCACAATATCCGGAACCACGCCATAAGCTTCATATGCACAGAACAGGCCCGTGCGACCCAGGCCGGTTTGAACCTCATCGGCGATGTAAATTCCTCCTGCCGCCTTTACCTGAGCCACAGCCCGCTTGAGAAATCCATCCGGATAGACGATCTGGCCCCCGCAACTCAATATGGATTCTGCAAAAAGGGCTGCAGGTCTATTTCCAGCATGCTGTATCCCGGATATGCTATTTTCAATTTCTTTCAAATAACAATCCACCTCGTCAGTCCGGTTGGCATATATTCCCCGGAAAGGGTCAGGCATCGGGATCAGATGGGTGTGGGGGGGCTTGCCTTTGCCACCCTTACGGTCAAACTTGTAAGAGCTCAGATCAATCATAAGGCTGCTGTTGCCATGGTAGGCCCATTGCATGGCAAGGATATCTTGTTGACCGGTAAATTGTTTTGCCATTCGGATGGCCAGTTCATTGGCCTCGGTTCCGGAGTTGGTAAAATAACATACCTGGAGGGAGGGGTCGAGTGCCGAGGTCAACTGATCCGACAGGATTAAGATATTCTCATGCAGGTACCGGGTGTTGGTATTCAGCACAGCCATGGCCTTACTTCCTTCCTCCACAATCCTCGGGTGTTCATGGCCACAATGAGCTACATTGTTGACCGTATCCAGATATCTCCTGCCATGCTGGTCAAGAAGATATTGCATCATCCCTCTGCGGATCCAGAGCGGATCCCGGTAAGACAGCGATAGATTTAAGCCCAATCGATCTTTACGCGATTGCTTCAGTTCCTCCATGGATATTTCCCTATCCTGTGTGGAAAAAATTCCGGTAATGATGGCCGGATCTGGGCTCAGGGCTTCCCAAACCGTCAATTGTCCCGGGATCGCCACACCGGGAAAATCGCCATCATCATCCAGCAGGTCTAGGATGATTTGAAAATGCAGGTGCGGGGGCCATCCTCCATTTTCGAAAATAGCACCGACCTTACCGATTTCAAAACCGGTGGGGATAACCTGTCCTTCTTCCAGTTCTTTCAACGAATCCAGGCTCAGGTGGCCGTATAAAGTGTAAAAAACATCATCTCCCAGGTTGTGCATCAGAATCAGGGTAGGGCCGTAATCCCTGGGCCCTGCATTGACCTTAACCCGGTGGACCTGACCTTCAAACGGTGCGCGGATTAAAGTGCCGGCAGGAGTAAACAGGTCGAGCCCAAGATGCGCGGTTCGCCATTCAGGACCCTCATTGCCCTCTTTCCTGAATGCATCCGAAGTATAAAAGGGCCTGATCTCTTTGTATCTGCCTATGCCCCGGGAGGTTCCGTGATCTTCAAGGATACGGCGTATCTGTCTGTCCAGTTGCAAATCATTCGCGAAGACTGAAAAATTGCCCAGTTCAAGGCTTCCAACACCGAAATCAAAAGTGTACGGGTCATGCTCCATAAAATGATCAACCAGGGGATGGAAACGATGAGCACTTATATTGCGGATCAATCGATCCATTCCGGGTATGGGGATTTTCCGACAAGCCGCCCTGAAGGAATAATAGGCAAACCGGGGATGCAGATTCATCCATTGCTCCAGCAATTGCCAGGCGTTCCGGTCGGTGACCTGCAGATATTGGTTTTCCGGATGATCCAGTCTGTTTATCGCTGAAACCGTCAGGCTGATGATCAAACGGGCCATGATCTGTGAATAAAGGGCCTCCAGTTCCGCCTCCAACAGCGGGAAAGCCTCATGGTATGCACTTGCGATTTCACAGGCTGCCCGGAGGGGATCAGGTAATTTCAGAAGTGCATAAGTACAAGCTACAGCAAGCTCATTGATGCGGTGGGTGTGGACCATGTCGAGGAAATCGATGAGGGCATGGGCTTCATAGGACTGAAGTTCATTGTTCCACCGGCACAATACATTGTAATCGTTGGCGTCGTTGTAATTGACTTGTTTTGGGCAGGAGGCCAGTACGGGCAAAATATCTTGTTCATAACGGTTCAGCAAGGAATTGAATACCTCTCCCCAGGGTTCGGGGTGGAGGTGTACGTAGTCCCGGACCCATAGCAGGCGGGAGGGATCCCATTTGATGAACCGGTGAGCGGCGGGGTCATCAAAGCCGGACAGGCAGGCAGAAACATGGCCCATCATTTTTCCGAGGGATTTCCTGGTGCTGCTGTTTACGGGCTTGCAATCGGCCCATAGGGGAAGGTCTATCCATTTAAATACCCTGACCAGATATTCCTGATACCTGACGGTGAGACTACCGCCCCTGGCATATACCGCTTCCTGAAGCTGGTATTTGAAGCCCTGCCGGCTCAGGTGCGCAATGGCCCTGCCTTCCATGTCCAGGATCGCCTGATCCCTTCCGGGATGAGAAAGTTTAATGACATAATTCTGGCCTTTTGCCGATTTAAGGCGGTAAACCGCATCCAGTTCAGAATAAATGGTCACCAGGCTTCCGTCAATCTGGAACTCTTTATTCAGCAGGGTTTTGATTTCTTCTTCATGCATAACTAAAGTGCGTAAAATAAAAAAAAGCGGACAACCCGGTTTTATAAATGGGTGGAACACCTTTGGGCATGGTGTCTTCAATTTGACTAAATTTGCGCGAAAATTCAGAAGATGAGCCGAATAATCACATTGAGGGATTCCCTCCGGGAAGCCATGTCCGAAGAAATGCGCAGGGATCCGCTGGTTTTCCTTATGGGAGAAGAAGTCGCTGTGTATAACGGGGCCTATAAGGTGAGCAAAGGAATGCTTGATGAATTCGGTCCCCGCCGGGTGATCGACACGCCGATCTCCGAGCTTGGATTTGCCGGGATTGGGGTAGGGGCGGCGATGAACGGACTCAGGCCGATCATCGAGTTCATGACCTGGAATTTTGCAATCCTTGCCTTTGATCAGATCGTCAATAATGCAGCCAAGACCCTTAGCCAGTCGGGAGGACAATTTGCCTGTCCCATTGTTTTCAGAGGGCCGAGCGGAAGTGCCGGTCAATTGGCCCAACAGCATTCCCAGACCTTTGAATCCTGGATGGCCAATGTCCCCGGGCTGAAAGTGATTTCCTGTGTAGACCCTGCCGATGCCAAAGGCTTGCTTAAATCCGCCATTCGCGATAACGACCCGGTGTGTATGATGGAATCAGAAATCCTCTACGGGCTCAAAGGGGAAGTGCCGGAAGGTGAATACCTGGTCCCCATCGGCAAAGCAGCGATCCGTAAGGAAGGAAAAGACGTGACCATCGTTTCTTATAATAAAATGGCGGAAGTCGCCAAAAAAGCGGCAGAGGAACTGAGTAAGGAAGGAATTGACGCGGAAGTGATCGACCTCAGGACGATCCGTCCGCTGGATTACCATACCCTGGTGGAATCGGTGAAAAAAACCAACCGCATGGTCGTAGTGGACGAAGCCTGGCCATTCTCCGGCGTGAGTGCCGAAGTGGCCTATGAAATGCAGAAATACGCTTTTGATTACCTGGATGCACCGGTGACCAGGATCAATTCAGCCGACACTTCGCTTCCTTATGCACCTACCCTCGTGGATGCCTGGCTGCCCAATCCGGCCAAGGTGATCCGGGCGGTGAAAGAGGTGATGTATGTGAATAGGTGAAGGTGGTTGGTGGGTGGTCCCTTGGATCAGAATTTCAATGTAATACCTCCCACCGCATTAATTCCATATGTTGGGTATTGATACCATCTTCTCCATTGATTGCTGGCCAGGTTGTTGGCCTGGACAAAGAGCCCTATATTTTTAGTCAGGTGATAATCCGCGCCAAGACTGATATCCAGCAGGACTTTTGACTTCCCGGAATGGCCCAGGTCATCTAGGTAGGGGATCCCATCGTTGACAAAGGCTTCTGCAGTGAACAATAGTTTTTGATTCTGGGATTGGTATTGGACGGAGCCGTTGAATTCTATGGAAGGCAGCCCCCAGGCTTTTGGTTCCGGATTGGCGGTATAAAAATTCTTGTTCAGGACACTGTTGATTATAATGTTTTTAGTCGGCCGGAAGGCAACCGAGGCAGTGACATGTAGGAGGTCGATATCCCGGTAGATTACATCAAACCGGCTGAAATTGGTGGTATTCAATACAAACAGGGGCAAGCCGTTGTTCTGCCGGTAACCGACACGCCCGTCGTATTCAATGGTCTTGGCAGATCCTTTGATACCCGCAAAATAGCTGGTGAACGTATTGTTTGACAGAATGGGCCTGGCCGAAATAAATGGATTATAATCGGAAAGGGTTCTGTAACTGTTTTTATTCAATCCTCCGTCAGCACCGGCGATGGCCATGAGCTGGTTTCCAGCAATACTGAGGCTCAGGTTGACCGCAGGGAAAAGGCCGATGTCTTCCTGGTGGGAAGTGACCCTCACCCCGGCTGAAATCTGGAATGATTTGCCATGGATGCCGACCTGGGGCAGGAGGTAAAAGTTGTTCAATTCCTGCGAAGCCGAGTCTTTCAGGGTATTAAAATCGGAGCCGAGTTCGATCCCAAAGGAATGGCGGTCCTTGATCCATTTGGTCGCGCCAAGATGGATATTGGCGTTTTTTTCTTTGCTGCCGAGGTTATCGGCCAGGCTGGAAAATTGGATGCCGGCGGAATAGTTAATACCGATTTTGCTCGCTGTCGGATTAAAAATGCCCGCGCCTATTTGCAGGAGGTCATAATCGTGTCTCAGGATCTGCTCAGGTGTTTCGGTGGACGGATTTTGGATATAGTGGCCGAAATGGTGATACCGGTCTTTGCTGAAGGAAGCGTCGCCCTGGATGGCCATTCCGTCTTCGGTGATGAATAGGGCATTCGCCTTGATGTCGTTGTCGTAATATTTTTGTGCCTTGTTTTTCTTGCTGTTGTTGGCACTGTGGTGGCTGAGGTCAAATCCAATCTTGGCCCGGTCATTTTTATTCCAACCATAGGACATTTTCCCATACGCCTGGCCCGGCATTCCATATCCGGCTTTCAGGTAAAAAGGATAGACCGGGAGGGGATCGGCAGGTTTAAGGGGAACAGGACGGAGTTGGGGGGCTGCATACTTGACATCCAGGACCCCGGGATTCACGGTATACTGATAACTCTTCTTTGTCGTGTCAGAAGCAATGAGTTCCGGATTGATTTTAATTTTTTCGGTTTCGTCGAGCCGGGCATCAAAATCCTTTACGACCTGGATGACATCGACGGGCAGTTTTTGCTGGGCAGAGGCGGTCATGCTCCATACGATGGCCGCGACCGGAAGAAATATTTTTTTCATGGGGGCAGGAATCAATTGTTTTCGAATAAGGAATTGGATCTGAGGCTGTCCGTTTTCAGCTTGCTGGAGTTCTGTTGTTTTTTATTGACCGCATCGAGCTTCTCCTGTGTGATCCGGCTGATTGAAGGGTCTTCTTTGTAATTTTCAAGGACGGCCTCCAGGGCGGCCCTGGCATTAAAAAGATCGTTTTTTTCCACAAAAATGTCGGAGAGCAGGATCAGGCAATGGGCGACCCATAAAGGATGATCAGCATTTAGCTGGATGGCCTGTTTGACGGCCTCTTCAGCCTGCGTAGTTTGTTTCTGCAGGAATAAGATATGGGCAAGCAGGTAACGGGCTTCAGCTGTTTGTACATTATCGCTCAACCGGGTCACGGTGGTCAGGTGGCCCGTAGCTTTTGGAAAATTTTTCTGATCGTAGGCTATTTTCCCCAGATAAAAATAGGCCGTTGATTTTTGTTCATCATTTGCCTGCGGGTTGCCGGCTACTTTTTCACCAAACCGGACTACTTCCTGGACCTGGCCGGTACGGTAAGCGCTGCGCATGGCTCCGAGCTGTGCTTCGTATAGGGTGGATTCGTCCGCAGTCCCCGCCTGGACCAGCTCTGAATAATATTTAAAAGCTTTATTAAAGTCCTGGGCATGGTGATAGGCCAGGCTGGCTGCTTTAAAAAGGGTGCGGTCATAATATTCGTTTCTTCCCCGTTGGATTACTCCTTCATAATCCTGAAGGGCAGGCGCATATTTTTTAAGCAGGGTATGGGACTCGGCCCTCCGGAACAGGGCCGCAATTGAATTTACCCCATTCGGAAATTTCTGAAGGTAGTCCGTGAAGGCGGACGTGGCCCGCTCATACTGGCCATCTTCGAAATAACGGAGGGCCACACTGTAATTCAGGGAATCCCGCGAAAAATTGGTCAGGTTGTAACCAGGCACCGATTCGATAAAACGGATGTATTCATCGGCCTGTCCCAGGTCATCCACATAAATTTCCTGGATGGCGGTGAGGGCCTCCTGGCTTTCGCTGGAGGAAGGATTGTGTTTGAATACGTTTTTATAATGGGCCAGCGCTTCATTTTTCTGGCCGAGGTTGTAATTGACCAGGCCGAGTTGAATCAGTGCCCGGTTATAGATGTTGGAACCCGGATAATCGCGGATCAGCTTTTTCAAAACGGTATTGGCTTCCTCCATCTGGTTCTGGTCGGTATAAGTGACGCCCAGTTCATACAGGGATTCATCGGCATATTTGGACAGGGGTTGTTTTTTGGGCAACTCATCGAGCAATCTGATTTTCTCCCTGCTGTTTCCTTTCAGGCCCTGAAGGATGGCGGTCTGGTATTGCGCATAGTCGTTTCCGGTGTATTTGTTCCGGATCACCAGGGCATACCCGTTAATGGCTTCGTCATAGTTGTTCCGTTTAAAGGCACAGTCCGCAGCACGGAGCAGGGCATCCGGCAGGAGGCCGGGATCTGCCCCTGTGCTTTTTTGATTCAACAGGGTGATGCTCTGCTTGAATTGTTCACCGGCGGTGAGAAAATTCCCTTTTTTAAGATAATTATACCCCTGCAGGTAACGGGCCATAGCCACCATCGCCGGGTCTTTCAGGGTATTGCCGCTGCCGGCCTGATTCAAAAAGCGGTCGGCCCATTGAATGCTCTGATCAAAATTCTTCTGCCGGTGGGCAAGATCAGCCTGCCAGTATATGGCCGAGAGCTGAATGTTTTTATCGAATGAAGGGTCAATGGCTTTCTGAAAAAACGGTTGGGCTTCTTCGAGTTTATTTTCCTGGATCAGTTGAAGCCCTCGATTATAAGCCATGACCTGGTAGGCCTGTTTCAACCTGGCGGACGGATTTTTGATCCGGTCAATGGTGCGCAGGGCCTGTTCATAATTTTTTGTCCTTTGAAGAATATCGGCCATGATATCCTGCGCCTGGCTGTAATACCGTGAAGAAGTTGGAAAGTTGTCCAGCGTGGTCAGGCCTTCCCGGTCATATCCCAATTCCGCCGACAATTTTCCATAGTTAAAGGAAGCTTCTTCGCGGATGTCTTCCTGGAACTGGACTTTACTCACATTGTAAAAGGCGGTGCGGGCAGACAACCGGTCTCCCGAGCGCAGATAACAATCGGCGAGATAATAATTGGAATTCTGGCCCAACTGGCTTTGCTGGCTGCTGATGGTGGTAAAATAAGGGATGGCTTTTGAATACTGGCCCAGATGATAATTGCTGTAACCCAGGGCGTAATAATCTGCCTCTTCCAGGCTTTGATTGGTTTTTTCAAATTCTTCCAGGTAGCGGATGGCACTGGCGTAATCTTTTTTGATAAAATAAGCATGGCCGACCATGCGGCGGATCAGATTGACCCGGTCCACTTTCTGAGTACCGTCCAGGAAAGTCCTGGTATACGCCAGCAACTGATCATACTTCCCTTGTGAAAAATAGATGTAGGTGATGTAATAGGGAATGAGGTCGGAATATTTTTTGGACTTGGATGCGACATCCAGGCTTTTAATCGATTCATCGTATTGCCCGAGGAAATACTGCGACATGCCGAGGTAATAATTGACCTGGAAGTAATATTCCGTTTTTAGGCTGCTGACCG
Organism: uncultured Saprospiraceae bacterium; assembly: GCA_964405735.1. GTDB lineage: Bacteria > Bacteroidota > Bacteroidia > Chitinophagales > Saprospiraceae > JADJLQ01. The sequence goes on from CAYOPD010000089.1 coordinate 12,389, forward strand.
GTTTAAGGGCCAGGGCCGCGTTTTTGAAGTCTTTTTTAGCAAAATGAGAATAGCCCTGCTTGAACTTTATTTCGCTGAGGGATTCATTGGGTAAGCCCCGGGTATCCATGATGTTGTAAAAAGCCAGGGCCCGGTCATAATTTTTTTGGTCAAAATAATAATTGGCTACCTCCAGGTTGGCTTTTTCTGCTATGGGATCGGGCCGGTGTCTTTTAATGAATTCCGTCACCATCAGGTCAGCTTCGTCCAGCTTGAGCCTAAGGCTTGAAATCGCGGAATAATATTCAGAATAGGTGCGCAAAGTCTGATATTCGGGTTCGAAGCTGAGGCGCTGATCATCCAGGACCTGCTGAAACTCCTTTTTAGCGCCGGCATAGACTCCTTCCTGGAACAACCGGAGGCCTTCCTTATAGTGGGCATTGATTTCTGAATACAGGGATGTTTTCTGTGCGGTCAGGGAGTAACTGACTGGAATAAAAAACAATATAAATAGAATTGACCTGGCCATGTAAAATCCGGTTAAATGAAAAAACAAAAGTACGACGAAATTACTACGTATTTAAGTGTAATTCAAGGACAAATTTATGAAAAAATTAACCTATATGTTTTCGGAATCCTTTCGGAGAATTTCAATTTTTTAGGCCGGATCCGGCTTCGGATTCCCAGGATGCACATTGAATTTACCGTCCTCGCTGACTAAAACGCAGGGATTTCAGCCTGCCATAATAACGCAGCCCGTTATTGTGGTATTATCCGCAAATCTTTAATGAATTGATAATAGTCAGACCAGGGCTTCCCTCCCCAAAAAAACCTGCCTGAGAATGCCGATGCTTTCCTCCAACTGAGATTGGCTGATCACCAGGGGGGGAGCAAGGCGGATGATGTTGCCACGGGTCGGCTTAGCCAACAGGCCCTGACGAGCCAGGTCAAGGCAGATGTTCCAGGCGGTTTTACTGTCCGGATCCTCATCGACTTCAATGGCATGAAACAAACCCTTTCCACGGGTCCCGGCCAGCCAGGGGCAGTCTTCCATGAGTTCTGCCAGGGCCTGTCCCAGCAGGTTGCCAAGCGTGGCAGCATTTTCAATCAGGTTTTCATCCGCTAAAACATCCAGCGCGGCGGAGGCTACCCGGGCTGCCAGGGGATTGCCTCCATAAGTCGAACCATGCTGTCCGGGACGAATCACCTCCATGATGGGTTTGTCGGCCAGGACCAGGGATACCGGCAGGATCCCTCCCGAAATCGCTTTTCCCAACAAGACTACATCCGGCCGGATGCCTTCGTGCTCACAGCAGAGCCATTTTCCGGTACGCCCCAGCCCGGTTTGGATTTCGTCGGCAATAAAAAGGATGTTGTTTTTTTTACATAAATCATGAAGGGCTTTCAGATACCCCTTTGGAGGCAGGATAACGCCGGCTTCACCCTGGATGGGTTCGATGATCAATCCTGCAATGTCAGGGTCCGTTCCGATTAAGTCCGTGGCTGCTTCCAGGTCACCGTAGGGTAAAATCACCAGCCCGGGCAGGTAAGGGCCGAAGCCTCCGGTACTGCTTTCTTCCGTGGATGCGGAAATGGCCCCAAGGGTGCGGCCGTGAAAATTCGATTCAAAAAACAGAATTTTTGCCCGGTTGGAAGTAATTCCTTTTACCTCATAAGCCCATTTTCTGCAAAGTTTTATCGCAGTTTCCACCGCCTCTGCGCCGGTGTTCATCGGCAGGGACATCTCGTATCCAAATCGTTGGTTGAGTTTTTGTTCGAACAAACCAAGCTGATCGTTGTAAAACGCCCTTGAGGTAAGGGTCAGCTTTGCTGCCTGATCGGTCAGGGCGGCAACAATCCTGGGATGGCAATGTCCCTGGTTGACTGCCGAGTAGGCGGAGAGGAAATCAAAATACTTTTTACCCTCGACATCCCAGACTTCGGCTCCAAGCCCCCTCGTTAAAACCACCGGTAAGGGGTGGTAATTATGGGCGCCATATTGATCTTCCAGCCTGATGTAGTCCTGTGAATTCATAAAAAAACCATTTCAACGCAAAGATACGTCGGCACCTCGCACCAATTGGTGATGGATTCCCAGCACCTGCGGGATGACTGCATGCCCGCCATCGTTGATGATGATAAAATCAGCCTTTTCCTTTTTTATTTCCTGTGGCCATTGTTGACTGACCCTGCCCATGATTTCCTCTTCAGAAAGCCCGTCCCGCCTGACCAAGCGCCGGATCCTCAACTCGAGAGGGGCGTCTACCACGATGATTTTATCCATTTCCCCCGCACTGCCGCTTTCAAAGAGCAGGGCTGCTTCTTTCAAACCATATGGATAGCCCATCGCTTCCTGCTGCCTGAACCAGGCACTCCCATCGGCCAGGACTTCCGGGTGAATAAGTGCTTCCAGTCTTTTTTTCATTTTCGCGTTGTTGAAGATCAATTGGCTGATGTAAACCCGGTTATATTTTCCTTCCGGGGTATAAGCCTGGGTGCCGATGAGATCGACAATTTGTTTTTTTAAACGGGGATTTTCTTCGGTGATTGCTTTTGCCCGGCGGTCTGCATCATATACCGGTATGCCCAGGACCCTGAATACATTGGATACAAAACTTTTGCCTGTACCGATTCCTCCCGTAATCCCGACTTTCAGCATGACGAATTAAATGGTGCTAAAATTAAACATAGTTCAATTGGCACCATCCGTTAAAATGCATCCGTCGACAGGCATTCGAAGACCGGAAATTCAGGCCATTGATTTTCTGTTCTTGCTTTTTCGTAGAGCTCCTGGAAATTCACGGTAACGGATGCAGGAATGGAAAAACGGGCTTCGACCAGATCCGAATATTGTTTCTTAACTTCTTTGGCAGGTATGGATTTTAGCCAGGCAGAAACCGATTTGTCAAAAGGATATGGAAAAACGACTCTGAACCGGGACTGACGATGGCAGGCAATGATTTCTGACCGGTTGATAGCATCTTCAGCGGCCCGTTTGTAGGCCTGTATCAGGCCTGAGGTCCCCAACAGAGTACCCCCAAAATAACGGACCACCGCAATTAAAACGTTTTCCAGTTGTTTTGATTTCAATTGGGAAAGGATCGGTCTTCCGGCAGTGCCCGATGGTTCTCCGTCATCCTGTACCCGGGCATAATCGGGATCGGGCCCGAAACGATAAGCATAACAGATATGACGGGCCTTGGGGTGCTCTTTATGCAAATGATTCAAGATTTCCCTGATTTCCGACTCCTTCTTCAATGGAAAGCTATAAGCCAGAAAGGTGCTCCCTTTTTCCTTATGGGATCCGGAAGCGGGTTCCGCTACCGTCAAAAACTGATCTGCAAAAGGCATGAAAAAACAAAAAAAACTTATTCTTTTAGTCGCCTGGCATCGTGTCTGAAATTCAACCTGTTCACTTCATCACCTATCTGGAATCCATACCGGAGCCCTTCTTCACAATCCTGGCGGTAATGCACTCCCATATACATCCTGGACAGGGCGTTTTCGTTAGCCATTTCGCGGAAAGAGCTGAATTTGCGGGGTTTTCCGAGAAATTCCTTTCTGTTGTCATGGCTGTAATCCGCCATTTTGAAAGATTCCCCAAATAGATTGGTTAGTACACTTGCAGCCGCTGCCCCAAAAATGGCATGGCCTGAAGGATAACTGGGGAAAGAGGGACTTTCATGAAGAGGTTGCCAGTTGGGTTCGATCAGACGCTCGATATACGTTTCAGGTCTTTCGGTGGCATATTGGTATTTAACCCCCCAGGACAGGACCGCGGCGTCGTTAAGCGCTATTCCGATTTTGGCCAGCATTTCCAGCCGGCCTTCATTGTCCATGGAGGGTGTTTTATCCATGGCTTGTATTGCAATGGAAATCCAGCGTGAAGCTGCGCAGAAAGTCACCCCGTGAAAATCATCCGACCAGAATTCCGAAACCCATTTTTTTTCAAGGGAAAGGCTTTTGGACAAGGTATACAATTCCCAGGCCTGTGAAAATAATTCCGAATTCTGGTTCTCTGCATAGGGCAATGGTGCAGCGATTTGCAGATTTCGTATACCCGGTGTAAAGGTCCTCACATTGCCCCAATGCGGAAGGAGAGGGGGCATTTGGTCGACCCCGGTTGGCTTCCAGATACCGGGCCGGTCGGGGAGCTGAAAGGAGTTGTCGTAATTGTATAAATAGGCATGCCTGCCAAAAGAGTCCTGGTTTGAATAGGCAAAGATCTGGTTGGCAACATACTTTCCATAGCGGTCCGATGAAAATAAGGCACCGGTATCCAAAGTTTCCTGGAATTGGGCCAGGTTTGACTCATAGATCCTTTTACTTTCTGATTTTAAAAGTTTATTGGTACTGGGGTAAAACAGGTTGGCCATAGTGAAATACAACGCGTTCAGGCTGGCTTCAAGTTGATAAGG
>CAYOPD010000090.1:0-9010 GCA_964405735.1 uncultured Saprospiraceae bacterium
TTGAAAAAACAGGCGATGGGCGGGGACATCATCAATATCGTATCCAAAAATGCGGTGGTTTCCGGGCCCAATAATGCAGCTTACGGATCCGCCAAATCGGCACAGGGCCACTTGACCCGCCTCCTCGCGGCAGAACTCGGACCGGACAAGATCCGGGTGAACATGGTCAATCCAGATGCCGTGATCGCGGGATCCAATATCTGGGCGGGCGGTTGGGCCGAGGGCCGTGCCAAAGCCTACGGGGTAAGCATTGAAGAATTGCCCGCTTATTATGCAAAACGCACCTTGCTAAATGAAATCATCCTGCCTGAAGACATCGCCAACGCGGCTTTTGCCTTTGTCGGAGGACTGCTCAACAAATCCACGGGCAATGCCCTGAACGTGGATGGGGGAGTGGCGATGGGATTTTACAGGTAGGGGGCGGTGGCCTGTTTAATAGTATCCCTATGGGATCTTCCTATTTATATTATGTGTATTCGTTTGATTCCAACAGGAGTCAATGGCCCGATTGAACGAACCTCAGGGTGTTTCCTCCCGGATCGTTTACATAAAATTCACGCATTCCCCACGTTTGGTCCAAAGGACCCTGGTGAACCGGTGAATCCGGATTGTTCGGAACGATTAATCCACGTTGTATATATTTATTATAAAGGGCATCGACATCCTCTACTTTAATATAGACCGAAATCTTGGGCGTTCCATCCTTGCTGGCGAGCAGGATTTCTACATCTCCATTGATCAGGTCAACGCCCCATTCGTTCTCCGCCTCTTCCGGGTATTTTAATGTAAAATCCAGGATATCAGTATAAAAGCAAGTGGATGCTTTTAGGTTATCACAACGCAGGAGAGCTATTAGTTTCATGATGGGTATTTCTGTAATGGTTGATGGTCAAAACGGCGACCGATAAAAATGGAATGGTGGAAAGGACGATTTTGTAATTTAAACCTAAAATACCCACCACAAGCATAAAACCCAGCAAAATCCCCAGGCCCCCCAAACCCGTATAGGTCAGGATTCTGGAGGGCCTTTTTTGGAATAAGGTGATCAGCAACAGGATCTGACCCGCCATCGGCAGGAGGACGAAAGGATGGATGACCGACAGGGGATCTTTAATCAACCTGGAAAAGACTTCCATCTCCGCCTCAAAAAGAAACCGATGGTTATTTCCGCCCCATTCCAGGTAACCGAACAGGGAGGTCAGGATCAATATAAAGTTATAAATTTTGCTTCTCATATATTTTGGATTTCTGCAGGGCATACCATCCGGTCAGGATAACGATGATGTGCAAGGCCAGCCAGATCAACAGGGCGGGAAGCGGATGGCCCCGGCTGATCATATAGGCATCCGCGATAAGGCCTCTTCCTATTTCGATACCAATAATAAGCCAGACCAGGATGCGGGCCTTTTCCGGCACCCGGGATGCCAACAACAGTACCACGCCGATTGCTCCGACTTCAAGTCCGAAAGTAACCCAGGTATCCACCAAAAACATGGCCATTGGATTACCGGAAGCCGCATCATCCAGGGCTCCTGCGGGACCCTGCACCCGGATGGGAGCCCTGACGATAGCCACCATGACAAATTGAAGAATATAAAACAAACCAATGACCCGGAGCCACCATTTGAGAAAGTTCATAACCTTTTTTTATACCCGCCTTAACCGACTTTTATCCAAAGTAAGAAAATAAATCCGGAAATTGAAACTCTGGCATGGCCGCCAGTTACAATAAAATTTATATACTAAAGTGGTTAATCATGATCCGATTTGAAATTTCAAAAACAAAATGGCTGGCATTGCTCATAGTCGGCTTTATACCAAACAACAACATTTTTGCTCAGAAAGAAAGTAAACAAATGGTGCGGCTTGCACGGCTGGTGATCGATTCAACTCAACTCGCAAGTTATAATGCGATGCTGAAGGAGGAAATTGAAACTTCAATAAGAGTGGAACCCGGCGTGCTTACCTTATACGCCATGGCAGAAAAGGATAATCCTGCAAATATTACGATTCTTGAAATTTACGCCAATATCGAGGCTTACCATAAGCATATTCAGACCCCTCATTTCCTAAAATATAAAAACGGAACGAAGGATATGGTGAAGTCGCTCACCCTGGTTGAAGCCATTCCGCTCATTGCGGAAATGAAAATGAAATGACATACGGGAGTAAATAACTTTTCCTTAGCGACATCAAGTAATTTAAGTTGTATAAACCAAAGCACTGATTTCCGTTCTCTTTTTTTTTAAGATCTCAGATTAATGCATGGAGTGCAGGGCTACCTTATTCCCCTCCGAATCAATAAAGTGAGCCATAAATCCGTTTGGCCCAATAGAGGTTTTGGGCATTACAATTTTACCTCCAGCCTTTTCGACTTTTGAAAGCGGAACGCTCAGATCGTCTCCACCATTAAGATAGACGATGGTTCCCGCCGTAGAGGGCTCAAATCCCTCGCCCTCAACAATACCCCCCGTTACCCCATTCTGCATGTCACCTGGTAAAATTCCATATTTTAATGACGGGTGTGGCATTTCCTGAACTTCCGCATCAAACAAAACCGAATAAAAGGTTTTGGCCCTTTCGAAATTTTTTACTGGAATTTCAAACCAGTTGATGGAATTGGTCATGTATTTCTTTTTTTATTTATTTCTGCGAGGGGATCGGTAATTTCATTTTAAAGAGGTAATAAACCGAGCCTATGACTATAAAAAGATGCGCAATCATACCCCCTCCCAATTTACCAAACTCCAGGACTTGCTGGCTCGCCCCGTAAAAGTCATTTCCCATGCTGATGAGATGGGACACCACGTTGACCACGAGGACAGCCTGGAGGGCTTTTGAGTCGGCTTCCTTGCGGACCAGAAAATTCAAAAGTCCAAGGGATAAAATCATTCCACCCAGCGAGCGGAACAGAAGGTTGGATTCCGCACTGACCTGAAGGCCAAAATTGGCGGATGTATAACCAGGGGCAATCATCATCATGCCACCGAACAACCCCGCAATAACGGCGGTGATGGTAAGGAAAGTGGATCGTTTCATACCCAATAATCTGACCCCAGAAATTTACAATATATCCATTGGCTTTTATTGAAGTTTGAAATCCAAAGTGGTTGGACGTGAAGCCGGGGATAAATTCCCGGTGCTGCGCGGAGTTTTGCCTCGGCCAAACAGGTATATGGCACTCTGTTATTTTCATGCAGGAGCGCAATGCGTGCCTTTAGGCACCCCGATGTGGGTAGAAAAAAAGATAAGGTAATTTCGTCCCATACGGGACGATATATAGATCCCATATCCAGGCTACCCCTATCCTATCCCTAACGGGATGTAAAATCAAAATCCCTTGTTCCTCAGTTTTCACCAATTCATTTAAATGGTCATAATCCTTTCACCCATTGTTCTCCCTATGTCGGGGCAATTCCATATTTTACCAATCCATTCGGCATGCGGATATCTTCCATCCTGTTTTTTCTTTTCACCGGCCTGGCTTGCCGCGATCAAATTCCGGCTTTTCAGGCCCCTGGGGGTGTCGTTCCCTGGTCCTTCCGTCCCAATATCCTCTGGCTGGTCGCCGAAGACCTGAGCCCGGTGATCCCGGCTTTTGGTGATTCGACCATTGAAACCCCGAACCTTAGCCGGCTGGCTACCGAAGGCATTCGTTATCCGAGGGTATTCAGTCCATCTGGGGTTTGCGCACCCAGCCGTGCTGCCCTGGCCATGGGCATGTACCCCTCTCGTTTTGGCGCCCAGCATATGCGCACCGGCTTTTGGCCGGGAGGAAGACCAAGACCCGAACAGGTCCAAGCGCAATCTGCTTCCTTTCCCGAAGGCCTTCCCCAATATGAAGCCCTGCCCCCGCCCGAGGCCCGCATGCACAGCGAATATCTCCGGATGCAAGGATATTATTGCAGCAACCGGTTTAAACAGGATTACCAGTTTGTAGCGCCAGTGACCGCCTGGGATGATTGCAGCAGGACGGCCCATTGGAGAAACCGTAAAGCCGGCCAACCCTTTTTTTCCATTTTTAATTTTGAAGTGACCCATGAATCCCAGATCTGGGCAAAGGCAAACGATTCGCTCTGGATAGACTCAACCTTGAATGTACCCGTACCACCCTACTTGCCCAATACCCCGGTAGCCCTGCGCGATGTCCGCCGTATGTATTCCAATATCCGGGAAATGGACTTTCAGATTGGAAAGGTCCTGAAAGAACTGGAAGAAGACGGACTCCTGGACAGTACGATTATATTCTGGTATGGGGATCATGGTGGCCCCCTGCCCCGGCAGAAAAGGCTTTGTTACGATTCGGGACTAAGGGCGCCCCTCATCATCCGGTATCCCAAGCAATGGAGGGCCGGCCAGGTAGACAGCCAACTGATCAGTTTTGTGGATTTTTTACCCACCCTGATGTCCCTGGCTGAAACACCTCCCCCATCCCATCTGGATGGCAGGGCTTTTGCAGGAAAATATGCCACCGGCCCGCCAAGAACTTATATCCATGGCGGAGGTGACCGCTTTGATGAAAAATACGATATGATCCGTGCGGTCCGGGACACGAAGTATAAATACCTGCGCAATTTTCAGCCGGAGAAACCTTATTACCTGGCGGTCGGATACCGGGAGCAAATGCCCATCATGAAAGAATTGCTGCGCCTGAAAGAGGCCAATGCCCTCAATGAAATCCAGAGCCAGTGGTTCCGTTCCACTAAAGATTCCGAAGAACTTTTTGATACCGAAACGGACCCGCATGAATTAAAGAACCTGGCCGCATTACCGGAATATTCGGATAAGCTGGCCGAACTGCGAGACGAATGTGACCGATGGATAAAAGCCATCGATGACAAAGGCCTTATCGAAGAGAAGCAATATATCCGGTCCATCTGGGGAGGAGATCAGCAGCCCCGGACCAGTGATCCTGTGATCATCCGATCCGGCAATAAAGTCATTCTCTCCTGCAATACGGAAGGGGCATCCCTGGGGTATAAAATCCTGTCGACTTCAGATACCTCCAAATCCTGGCAGGTATATATTGAGCCCGTTTCCTTGCCGGCAGGGAATAAACTGGAAGTCATCGCCCACCGCATAGGATATTTACCCAGTAACGTAATTGCTGAATAAATTATACAAAGGATCATGAAGATCAATCCATCAGACCTTGAACTACCCAATAAAAAGTTATTGAAGACCCATGAACAAAAAATGGAATGGTTTAAGATGTTTTCAAATCAGGCGGAAGACATTATTCAAAAGCTGACCGGTTTCCAGGTCGCCATACCGAGCTGGGCGCTGGGCACGGGGGGTACCCGTTTTGGGCGTTTTTCAGGTGGAGGCGAACCGGCTACCCTGGAAGACAAGATTGATGATGTTGGGCTGATCCATGCTTTGAACCGGTCCAGTGGAGCCATCTCCCTGCATATCCCATGGGACATCCCGAAAGATTACCAAAAAATCAAAGACCGGGCGGCATCGCATGGACTGGCTTTTGACGCTGTCAACTCCAATACCTTCCAGGACCAACCGGGACAGCCGCTGAGTTATAAATTCGGTTCCCTGCACCATACCGACCCGGCGGTGCGGCACCAGGCCATTGAGCATAATATCGAAGTCATCCGATATGGAGAGGAGCTGGGTTCCAAATCCATTACTGTATGGTTGTCGGACGGTTCCAGCTATCCCGGCCAGTTGAATTTCCGGGAGGCTTTTCAAAGGACGCTCGGAGGATTGCAGGAGATCTACCAGGCCCTGCCCGTCGATTGGAAAATGTTTGTGGAATACAAGGCCTTTGAACCTAATTTTTATTCCATGACCGTAGGAGATTGGGGACAGTCCCTGCTTTATGCCCAGAAGCTGGGCCCCAAGGCCTACACCCTGGTGGACCTGGGCCATCACCTGCCCAATGCCAATATCGAACAAATCGTAGCCCTGCTCCTTATGGAAGGAAAACTGGGCGGATTTCATTTCAACGACAGCAAATACGGCGATGATGATCTCACCGTGGGGAGCATCAATCCTTATCAATTGTTCCTGATTTTCCATGAACTGGTGGACGGCATGGATGCCCGCGGAATGGACCATGCCCGCGACCTGGCATGGATGATCGACGCTTCCCATAATATCAAGGACCCCCTTGAAGACCTGCTCCAATCGGTGGAAGCCATCCGGCAAGCTTATGCCAAAGCCCTCTTGATTGACCGCAGTTCTTTAAAGGCAGCCCAAATGCAAAACGATACCGTGCGCTGCGGGGAGATCCTGCAAGAAGCCTATCAGACCGATGTAAGGCCGTTGCTGGCAGAGGCCAGGCTGAGGTCGGGCGGAGCATTGGATCCAATCGGAGCTTACCGGGAACTGGGAGTAAGGCAGAAGCTGGTGGAGGCAAGGGGACATGGGTCGGTGGCGACGGGACTGTAATGAATAATTAAAGAATTAAGGAATTAATAATTAAAACGGTCTTACTTAATTTATTAATTATTAATTTCTTTAATTATTATTTGAAAATGGTTCCAAGTATCGCCATCCTGGACGTGGGAAAAACCAATAAAAAAATCCTGGTATTCAACCGGGACTATGAGTTGGTCTATGAACATATCGATCAGATCCCCGAGACCATGGACGAAGACGGTTTCCCCTGCGAAGACATCCAGGCCCTGAGTCAATGGGCATTGAATGCCATGAAATCCCTGATCAGGGATGAGCGTTTTGATATCAAAGCCATCAACTTCTCCGCATACGGTGCCAGTTTTGTTTTGCTGGGCGAGGATGGCGTGCCGGCAGCCCCGCTTTACAATTACCTAAAACCCATCGACCCGCATTTTCTGGATGATTTTTATACAAAATATGGAGGCAAGGCCAGCTTCCTAAAGGAAACAGCATCCCCGGCATTGGGCAATCTCAACTCAGGCATCCAGCTGCACCGCCTCAAGGAAACGGACCCGGAGAAGTTCATCCAAATAAAAACGGCGCTTCATCTGCCCCAGTATCTGAGTTATCTATTTACCCGCATGGCGGTCTCCGAACTGACCAGCATCGGCTGTCATACCATGCTCTGGGACTTTGGCAGGAACCAATATCACCGCTGGGTGCATGAAGAAGGAATAATAAAATTGTTTCCAAAAAACGAACCTGCGGAATCGGCTTTCCCCTCCACCATAGGTCATAAGACCGTTTTGTCAGGCATCGGCTTACACGACAGTTCCGCAGCCCTCATTCCTTATTTGCTGACCATCCGGGAGCCCTTTATTTTATTGTCCACCGGCACCTGGAGCATTGCCCTCAATCCATTTAACCAGGAAACCCTGGGCGCCGAACAACTGAACGATGACTGCCTTTTTTATTTCAGTTATAAGGGTAAGCCCGTCAAAGCTTCGCGTTTGTTTTCAGGCCATGAGCACGAGGAAGAGATCAAACGGATTGTTGAATGTTTTGACTGTCCTTCTGAATTTTATAAAAATATCCGGTTTGATTCCGGCTACTGGCAGGCGCTTTCGGAAAATTATATCGAACAACCGGATTCAACGGATGAGCATGGCTTGAAACATTCCGCCTTCAGGGACCGGTTTGTTCAGTTTTTTACCGATGAAACCGAGGCTTATTATACTTTGATCGCGGACCTGGTGGGCCTCCAGGTCAGGTACATCCAATTGATCCTGGATGATCAGCCGGTAAAACAAATTTTTGTTGATGGGGGTTTTTCAAAAAACTCCATTTTTATGCACCTCCTTGCCGAAAAACTCCCGGAGTACCGGGTATATGCCGCAACCGTGGCGCAAGCATCCGCTTTGGGGGCAGCCCTGGTAATGCACCCGCACTGGAATGCAGGGGAATTACCTCCTGAGCTGGTGAAGGCGGAGTGGGTGAAATCACCTGAATGAACGACAACAACAAAGTTGAAATGTACTTAGGAAAGAAACCTGTAAGCATTGCAAATCAATAGGAACAGGCTCTCCGGATTACTTCCTGCCTTGACCGATCAATGGGGATTTTGACTGAGAACCTCTGCGAAAAAATCAACACCATAGGATTGAAGTTTTTTGCGGTCGTGACCGACCCCTTCGACAAGAATAAACTTCACACTGGCTCCTGCTTGTTTGTATATCGATTCGGCATGCGGCCATCTTGACAGGGGGTCTTTTCCAAAAAACCCGTCCACAAGTCCCGCAGCCTCTTTGTCCCATCCATCGGTAAAGTCCAGGGAATCGTTATCATCCGCCGATCCCAGGATTGACAATTGAGGTATGCTTACATAGGTGGCGCTATCAAACGGTTTCCCGGTTAGAGCCTCCAGGTCGCCAATTCCGGCCGGATAGGGCAAGAAAAAGTGCTTATAATTTTTCACTGGGGCAATGGGCCAACCCCCGGGTGATCCAAACACGGTTGCCAGTACCCGCTCAGGATGGAGGACGGTAAACCGGTTGGCAAACATGCCGCTGGCGGAAAACCCCTGAATGAGGAATTTTTCATGCGATTCCATTCCTTCGCTTTTAAGCAATACCCTCGCTTCATCGATCATGGCAATTAATTGAAGGTCGATGCGTTTCAGATCTTCCCGCTTTGTGGTCAAGACATCCCGGTCGAGGGCATGGGTATAAATATGCCAATCCTGAGCCGGCCGGATAAATGCGGGTACCAGCAAAACAACGTTCAGGGCATTGGCAATTTTATGCCTTTCAAAACCGGTCCACCAGGCCTCTTTTTGATGAACTTTCGCATCATCCGATATGGTGCCGGTGTTATTGGGTTGGATGAGGAAGGTAACGGCTCTACCGCTTTCCCCTGTTTTTTTTGCTCCCGGAGAAACATAAAGGTAATAGCCGGCGTGATATCCTTTGCCGGCATCAGGCGGGTAGTACCTAACCTTTAAATAATAAGGACCCATAAAAACAACCACAGCGATCAATAGAAATAAGACCAGAAAGGATAAAACAATTAAACTTTTTCTAAGCATAATCCATATTTTGTGTTTGTTCATCTGCACCAATTCGCAAAAACTTCCGGACTAAAACACCCTGTCTTATAA
>CAYOPD010000090.1:9110-16784 GCA_964405735.1 uncultured Saprospiraceae bacterium
AAGATAATCGGTGACATTGAGATTAAATGCTTCCACGGCGTATTGGTGATAGGCAGTGGTCAGAATCACAGCCGGGGGATGACTCAGGGTTTTGAGGAAAGACAGCCCCTTCAGCCTGGGAAGGTGGATATCCAGAAAAATCAGGTCGGTCCCGTTTTCCCTCAACCAGTCCGTGGCAAGGAGGGCATCTTTGAAGGTGGCCTGCAGTTTTAAAAAAGGGACCTGGTCAATATATTCGGTCAGGATTTTTGCCGCCAGGGGTTCGTCTTCAATGATGATGCACCGCAGTTCAGACATGGCTTGCCAGGTTTATATCTAAGATGGCCGTAAACGCCGAATCGCCCTGGTCCACGGAGAGGCGGTAGTCGGTGTAAAGCAATTCAAGCTGGCGGCGGAGGTTGGCCAGGCCTATATTTTCTTTAAGGCCTTTCCCGCCGGAAAATGGATCCACCGAGTTTTTTACCTCAAAATTCAACCGGCGATCCTTTACGGCAAGATGGATATCTACAAAGGGCCGTGAACGGGTCTCGGATACCCCATGCTTGAAAGCGTTTTCCACCAGGGGGATCAATAACAGCGGGGGCAGGGCCTGCTTCATATCCTCAATATCATAATTAAAGTTGATCCGCAGCGATTCATCGTAGCGCAGTTTTTCCAGTTCGATATAGTCGCCGATGATTTTGAGTTCCTGCTCGATCGCAATGTATTCTCCTCCGGTTTCGTAAAGCATATAACGGAGGATCTTCGACAGGCGCATGATGGATTCCGGCGCCAGGTCCGATTTGTCCCGGGCCAGGGAATAGATATTGTTGAGCGTATTAAATAAAAAATGCGGGTTGGTCTGGGACTTCAGGTAATTCAGTTCAGCCTGTTGTTTTTCAATGCGCAGTTGCTGTGCCGACTGTCTGAGTTGAACGTATTGGAATATATGCCGGATCAGGCCGAAAAAAAGAATGGAACCCACACTGTAGCCGAAATGGTAGCTGACGCCTTCGTCTACTGTTTTAAACCGGGTCAGTTCCGTATAGATGCCGAGGGCGATCCCGAGAGCTCTCCAGCCATAGAGGCCGAAGGACCACAACATCAGGAAAATCCAAAACAGCAGGAGGGCCCAAAGGATATTGTATAACAGGTACCTCCTCCCGGTCAGGATAAAAGGGACGGCATATTCAAAAAAACAAAAGTTTATGGCGAGGATATAGATGACCCTCCAAAGATCATTTACCGTCCTGACCCAGAAGGTATCCCGGTAGTTCACCAGGTTGCCTATTGACCAGAGGCCAAAATAGGCGAATCCGACCCAGAGGTAAAATCTGATTTTTTTTATATCGGCCGGCCATTTCATTATACCCGGGTAAAGGTCGTGATTTCTTTTTCTCCCCCGGTTCCGGTCTACGGACAGGAAACCCGCGTATACCGGTGGACCGGTAAAGTCAACAAACGGAATATCCGGTGCGGCGGGAGTATTCAGAAAGACAAGGCTAACGAGGGATTATCATTAAATGACTTTTAATCGCCGGACCTTTTGTTCCAGTCTCGTGAGCTAAGCCGGCTCTTCGGTATACCTGGGTCGGTTGTTAGTTGACCTGGCCCCCATCCTGATTCTTTTGGTGAATAGTATTGCGGTAAAAAATAAAAACATGAACCGCCTGTTTCATTTCCTCCTCCTCGCATTTATCGTGCCTGGATACCTGCTTGGACAGTTTGCTCCTTCGGCCGGCAATTGGAAGACCTGGTTTATTAAATCCGGCAAGGATTACCGTCTTCCCGCACCCGGCTCCTACCAGGATGAAATTTCCCAGGTCCTATCCGTCCAACAAATAGCAGATGAAAACACCAGGCAACAAATCCTTTATTGGAATGCCGGTCCTCCCGCTTATCGCTGGCAGGAAATGATGACCCGGCTCTGGGCCGTTGACACGGGCCGGTACGGCGCCCTCGCAAATATGTTGCTTTCCACGGCAATCTATGACGCGACCATTGCGGCCTGGGACACCAAATATGCCTATCACCGGCCCAGGCCCTTCGAAACAAATCAACGGATAAAATTAAAAGTGCCTCCTCCCGGCAGCCCTTCATTTCCTTGTGAACATTCGGTGGCTGCTGGGGTGGCGGTTTCGGTCTTCTCGGCTTTTTATCCGGCCCTGGCCGATTCCGTGAAGAAGATGGCGCGGCAGGCGATGGATTCAAGGGTGGCGGCAGGGGTGGCCTTTCCTTCGGATACCCGGGCGGGCTTTGAGCTGGGCATGCGCATCGCCGGCGAGGAAATTGAAACAACCCGGGATTTTGTTTGCAAGGAAGCCTGGGATGGAAAGATACCCGAAGGCTCCCAATACTGGCGGGGGAGATTCGCACTCTTTCCCATGGCAGGTAAAAACAAAACGGTAATCCTTTCCAGCGCCGGTGAGTATCGACCTGGACCGCCGCCGGATTATGCAAAAGAGATGGAGGAGCTGAAGCATTATAAACAAAACTTTCGCTCCCTCAGCAATGCCTTTCAATGGGCCAATGCGGACTGGTTTGCGGAGGAACTGAAGAAAAAAATATTCGAATACAACCTACACCTCAACCCACCCCTGGCGGCATATATACATGCGGCGATGGGGGTGGGCCTCTACGATGGTTTTGTGTCCTGCTGGGATGCCAAATATACCTATTGGGGTATCCGGCCAAATCAATACGATACCACTTTCAGACCGGCGATCCTGGTAACGCCTCCCTTTCCGGGCTACCCCTCCGGTCATGCCGCCCTTTCGGCAATGTCAGCAGGACTCCTGTCCTATTTTTTTCCGGAAAAGAAGGACCTGTATTGGAAGAAGGCGGCGGAAGCCGCCGAGTCCCGTTTCCAGGCAGGAATCCATTTCCGCAGCGACAATGAAGTGGCAAGCGAATTGGGGAAAAAAGTGGCTGAAAAGCTGGTACAAAAACTTATTCGCGACGGGCATCCAGGTCCCGTGGACCAGTACTCCGGAATCAAATAAAGGAATACACGGGTTATGGACCTCGATGTCATTGTATTGAAACGAAGAGCCAGGCGGGCCGGTTTCCTTTATCTTTTATTGGTTTTATCGGGTCTTTACGGCCTGATTTACCTTCCTTCCAAAATCCCCCTGGGCGGAGATGCAGCGACCACCGCTAAAAACATCCTGGCCCATGAATTTTTGTTCCGGACCGGTCTGGTCAACGGGATGGCCAGCGGATTGCTTTTTCTTTTTGTTGTATTGGCCTTGTACCGCTTGTTTGAGCCGGTCGACGGTCGGCAAGCCCGGCTCATGGTGATCCTGATCATTCTGCAGATCCCCGTTGGTTTCCTGCTTGAGGTATTTTCATTTTCTGCCCTGGAAATCCTGAAAAGGGAATCGCCCGCAATACCCGACCAAAAGGTGAACGAACACCTGGCTTTCCTTCTTCTGGATATCTGCAAACAAGGAACCCGCGCTTTGGAATTCTTTTGGGGGATCTGGCTTTTCCCCTTTGCCTGGCTGGTCTGGAAATCGGGGTTTTTTCCCCGGATCCTGGGCCTTTTTCTGCTGCTCAATGGTATGGCTTATGTGCTGGAATGGGCCGTGCATATGCTCTTTCCGCAGTTCCAAACCATAGTGCGGAATTGGGTATTCCCCTTATTCTTTGGAGAACTGGCCATTACTCTTTGGCTGTTGTTCGTGGGGGTCAGGGTAAAACAGGTAACAGAGAAAAGTGCGCACTCTTAGTCTTTTAGAGGCCATTCTGCCAGGTTAGCGGTAGTGCCTTTGTTGGTCAAGGTGTGTTTGCAGGTAACGTGAGGGGGGGGGCCGACAGTGCGGGAATTAAAAGCACTAAACTGTCCACCCACGACAAATGTAAATAAAAAGTACTACCGTTCAATTAAGCACTGCACCCTGCATTGCGGCAACCCCTTGTTAGCTGCTGCCCTTCTGCTATTTTTTACTTTTGTCGAAACAAATTTTAGTTATTATATCTAACTTTACTTACTTTTTGTAAGTGTCTTCCAAAACGCAAGATTATATGGGCAAAAAATCGGGTGAAACGAAATACGATGGTGATTGTAGTAAAATAATACTGCCAATTCGTGATACGCTTGATGTAATAAACGGCAAATGGAAGATATTGATCATCATTGCAATCAAACATGGGAACAAGCGTTTCGGAGAAATCGAAAGAAGTATTCCTAAAATCACATCAAAAGTATTGGCAAAGGAATTGAAAGACCTGGAAGAGCACAAGCTAATCAAAAGAACCGTTTATGACGATTACCCGGTCAGCATTGAATATACGGTCACAGATTATTCTGAGACTTTAGGGAACTTGATAAAAGAGATGATGTTGTGGGGCATACAACATCGTAAAAAAATGATTGGTAAATAAACACAAACAACCAGCAGATACTCCGCTGGCCATTTGTGTTGAATAGAATAAATAATTTACGAGATCAAAATTTTATTCCCGCCTAAATCTTCAATAAAATATCCGTCACTTGTTTTTTCTGCTGTCGCGAAATTGGCTATAACCTCTTGCAGTTGGCTGTTGGTTTTGTATTTTAAAGTGTAGTATTTCAGTCCTGCCATATTCTCCGGTGTTTTAGGTGCGTTTGCACCGGCCCAAAGATTTACTGCAATGCGATGTGTGGTAATACCACCTGCACCCAGGTCGCCCCAAACTTGCCCCGGAATAAGAACATGTGGAGTAAACAGCAATCTTTTATAGAAATCATAAGCTTCCTGAAGTTTTGGTTGATGTAAATTCATGTGCCCGATAATACCGCTTTCGGGGAATGGGTGATTGGTTCTTGAGTCAACCAAATGAATATATAGTTCTTCCACATTCAGAGGTTCAATTGGGTTTCTGATTATCCCTTTGTTGTCAACCATCCTGAATTCGTTAGCTGAAACAATTTCTTTTGTAACCCTGTGATATGTTTCTGCCGCAAATTCGATATTAATCCCATCCGGATCATTCACATATACTGATTTGGCAACGATATGGTCAGTAGGGGCTGTGGGCCAACCTTTGCTTTCTAATCTTAGAAGTAATTGTGCCAAATCTGTTTCCGTTTCAAAATGTATGGCCACATGATACAATCCACTATAGCCCTTGGCTTTTGACTTTTTGGCAGCAGGATGAAGGACAATCAATGTTCTTTCGGAAGTTCCTAATTCGGCTATTGTTCCTGTTTTTCTGATTGTCATACCCACGATGTCATGCCAAAATTGTATTGACCTTTCAAGGTTAGTTACATTCAGATGGACTTCACCAAAATTTATGAATTGCATTGGATGAGTTGAAAGTTTTTTTTTGTTTAATTTATTAACTGTTTGTTCCATCGAAAGTCAACAATTCAGGAGCGAAAAGAGCTGCAACACTTAATAGTGTGGCATTGCTGATGAATTTTTTCCTATCCATGATTTATTTTGACAAGCGGGGTGAGATAGGGACTTTTTTGCTTCTTCCCCATGCAATGAATATTGCTATGAGACCCGATACAAAAGGTACTGCAATCATATCAGCTTCACCGATTGAGATGTGAAACAAAATTGCCGCAATCATGACCAGGCCTAGACCGATTGCAGCCCTCACGGTTAAATGTGGTTTAATTCGAAAAATAGATGGTAAGAGTAACCCAATTGCGCCTATTAGTTCTGCTACACCTGCAAGTCTTACCATTGAAGGTGATGCGTGATTTATCCAGGTCATCATAGTCGCCAAATTCTCAATGGGCTGCGTTGATTTCATGGCGCCTGTCATAAGGAACATGATACCCAGCAGTACCTGTGCTACCCAAAGAACAATGTTTAATTTTTTGTTTGAATTGACTTCTGTTTTCATTTTGTTTTACCTTTTAGTTGTTAATTGATTTTGATTAATTACAGGGCAAAGGAAAACAAAAATACTTACCAAAAGTAAGTAGTTACCTAAAGGTAAGTGAATAATTCAGTCAAATTCTGCTTGAAAGCCGTTATCCGGAATCTTAATTAATTAGCCCTTGCTGTATGTTGGAAAGTCAACCTATTTTAGAACGAGATACGTCCTAGGGTTGTACCTAACGGGTACGTATTTGCGATGGTGGGGCTTAGAATTCCGTCAGCTTAGCCCTTACACAAACGTACAATGGAATTCTAAATGTTTAATTACTTCCGTCAGCCTCACTATTGCCAATACGATGTTACCTGCTGGCCTTCGTGGTTATTTGTCAAACGGCATTTTGTTGAGTAAATCTTTATACCGTTTGTCATTACGTACAAAATCCCATGTTGGGTCATATTTAAACCAAGTCATCCAGTTACCTTGTAGTTTAAAATATTGATTCAGCAGTTCAAATGCTTTGTCGTATTCGCCTAATGCAACATAACAAACAGCAGACCGATATTCTACAACCTGGTTCAAATCTTCAATATGCTTTAAGATATTTCTTGCTTCCTCAATATGTCCATTTTTAATAAGTGCGTAAGCCAAAAGTGCTTTTGAACCCCCGTCATATTGCTCAAATTTTGGATAATGTGTTCTGAACATTTCCTCTATTTTCTCTGATTTATTGTTAGCAATATTTACCATGCCTGAATAAAACCAACTTGCGGGATTAAGTTTTTCAAGATATTTAGTAGCTGTGTCATACTCTCTTTTCCAATAATAATAAATACCGGTGGTGAGTAATACACGTCTATCAGTCGGGGCTATTTTATTTGCCATGTCAATCCATTTTTGAGCTTCATCCCACTTTCCTTTCAATGCAAGTGTTTCTCCATAGGAAGCATAATTACTTGCATAGGTTGAATCATACTTAATTGCTTTTGCATAATTTTTCAAGGCCTCATCCCAGTTGTATTCATAATTCTTGTTCATTCTTGCCAATTGCGAGTATGCCTCAGAATTAGTGCTGTCAATTTGTAATGCTTTATAAATGGCATCTTTCGCTTTTGGTAAAATAACAACTGCACTGCTGTTATACTTAGGGTAATTGGGGTAAGAAAAATCAAACAACCAGTACGTTTTGCACAGCTCAATATAGGCTGTTACAAAATGTGAGTCTGCATCCACTGCTTTTTCTAACCATTGAACTGCAATTAACAAACTGTCAACCGAACCGCCATTTCTTGGACTACCAATTTTAATATAGTCAAGTGCTTTGAGATAACAGGATTTTGCTTCATTGTTTTGGGAAAGTACTTTGGCAGTTGTTTGGGCATCGCAAATTATTGAATTAGCAAAAAATGCTGTAAACAATGTAATCATTTTAAAGCTCATAATTGTCAACGATTTTATTATTTGTAATGATTTCGTCAGGCTTGCAGGTAACATCTGTGTTTACGCATATTTATTTCGTATATTTCCTTATATCTTCCTGTTTTGCCAATTCAATAGTATCCAGGGGGCTTTGCATACTGAAGTAAATAGTGTCCGTAGGATGGGCCGGTCTGCCGCCAGGTAGGTATAAATTTATGTGGTTTTGACAGAATTATGCCCTTAAGCGGCTTGAATACTTTGTAAATCAACCCCGGTTTCGAAAAGGTGGCTGGCAAAGGAGTGTCGCAAGGTAGGCCACTTTGCATTAGGCTCCCATTTATTGCAATGGCCCTTCCTGCCCCGCCCTCAGATACCCCACCAGATCCACCACCTCCTTATCGCTCAGGGCCTGCAACAATCCTTCGGGCATCAGGGATCCCGCCGCCGTCTCCCTCG
>CAYOPD010000091.1:0-4485 GCA_964405735.1 uncultured Saprospiraceae bacterium
CGGCCCACGGCTTCCCGAAGGGGATGTGGCAGGTATCCGGTGGCCCTGAGCGCTTTCATGGCAGCATCTACCATGGGTACACCCGTCCTGCCCTCTTTCCATAGGTTACAAAGGTATGCTTCGTCCCTGAGGTGAGGGACCGGCTTCTTCAGAATGCCACCCCGCTGGAAAATTTTATCTCCGTATTTATTGGTGATCAACCGGCAATAATCCCTGCGGATCAATTCGGTCAGCAGGTTCTGAGAGGCTTCGCCGGGCCCAAAAATGGATTCATAGGATTTTACCTCATGATATACCATTTTTGGTGAAAGACATCCCTGTGCCAGCCAGGGTGAAAGGGAAGAGGAAAACAGGGCATTGTGCAGGAAATTGTCTTTGGCCCGGTACTTTTTAAGGCCCCCGTCGGACCAGATGTATTCCTTCATTTTACGTATCCCTTCCTTTTCCCCGCCGCTGAACACGGGCTCCATGCCTCGCTCCAGGGCCAGGCCAAAGTCTTCCGGTTCCGGAATATCACCGG
This sequence comes from uncultured Saprospiraceae bacterium, assembly GCA_964405735.1. Taxonomy (GTDB): domain Bacteria; phylum Bacteroidota; class Bacteroidia; order Chitinophagales; family Saprospiraceae; genus JADJLQ01. Next base: position 521 of record CAYOPD010000091.1, read on the forward strand.
CTTCAAGAGGACGGCTAAGCGAGTGCATGGTTTCCGGGATTTCGAGCATAGGCCGCACCGGGATGATTCGTTCCAATTCCTTCCGGAATGCAGAAAAATGATCGGGAGTGTGTGGGACAGGAAAAGGCAGGTCCTGGGTATAATACAGCATTTTGCCCCGGGTGCATCGCATTTCCTGCCCGATGGTCCACAGGTTTTGTTCCAATTTGTCCTGGACCCGGACTTCATCGCGGGTTCTTTCCCGGTTGCAATAGACCATAGAAGTTTTAAATTCCCCGGCTAGGGAAAAAATGATTTCCTCCGGTTTACCCACACGGACAATCAGTTCGCCGCCCAGATCACGCCAGGACTGCCGCAGGGCTTTGACGGATTCTATGATGAACCTGGCACGGAGAGGATGCACACGGCGGTGGCGAAACCGGGAAATGCCATGAAAAAGACGGGGGTCAAATACATAGACTGGAATCACCTGATGGTTGAAACGGGCGGCTTCGTACAGCGCTTCGTTGTCGTGTATCCTGAGATCCTGCCGGTACCATAGGATGGACCTGTTCTTCATGCCGGCCATTTGAATGGGTTTAAACCTCCAGCCATTATCTTTGCAAAAATATACGGTTGATGAACGCAAAACCAGTACTGATTGTTCTCGCTGTCCTCTTTTTGTCCGCCTGCGCTTCGGGCGGGCCAAAGCAGGATGTGGCTGCTGAAGTAAAGATGCTTCACGATTCACTCATGAAACTTCATGACCAGACCATGCTCAGCCACAGTGCCTGCCTCTCCCTGATCGATGAGCTGAAAAACCTCAGTTCGGCAGCCCCTGATCCGGAAAAAGTCCATATTGATTCCGTCCGTACAGAACTGGACTACACCAGTGAAGTTATGATGGACTGGATGGCCTCTTACCAGGATCCGGTTGCTGAAGATACCGTTGCCGCCGGCTACCTGAAGGAACAAATAAGGGCCGTTCAGGAAATTGCGCGCATTCAGGACCTCAACCTGGGTGCAGCCAGGATGTTGTTGAAAAAAGGGAAACCCGAATGATGACCCGCCTTTATATTTTACTGGTCCCGGTATTGTGGTCTTGTGTTCACCGCCCGGATACATTGCCCATTATTGGAGAAATGGATATTTCGGACGGGGATACGATATATCACCAGATCCCGGATTTTTCCTTCACCAATCAGTATGGAGAAGCATACAACCAGGATTCGATCCGGGGAAAGATATATGTGAGTGATTTTTTCTTTACCAAATGCCCGACGATCTGTCCCAAAATGGCCCAGCAATTGCTCCGGATTCATGATAAATTCAGGGACCATGCGGACTTCAGGATCCTGTCCCATTCGATTGACCCCAAATACGACACCACGGCCGCCTTACTGAAGTATGCGGACAAGCTGGGAGTTGGACAGAGCAGGACCTGGCAATTTTTATCCCTGCCCAAGGACAAAATCAATGAGACTGCCCGACAATACCTGGCTGCCGCGCAGGAAGACAGCACGGCTGCCGGAGGTTTTACCCATACCGGCCACTTTCTGCTGGTGGACGGGGAGCGGCATATCCGGTCCTATTGTGATGGGACCAAAGCGGAAGAAGTGGATCGGCTGATGAAAGAAATATCCATGTTGCTCGATGAAAGGCACCTGCAATAGCCTTTTCGCCGCCTTCCTCCTTTCGATCGGAATATCGGCCTGTGACCTCCGGTCCCAGGGGGAGAGAATATATCAAGACTCCTGCAATTATTGCCATATGGAAGACGGGAACGGACTGGCCCGGCTGATCCTTCCATTTGAAGAACAACGTTTCATTCAGGATCGCCAAATCATGGTATGTACCCTGGCCAAAGGCCTGAATGATGGCGAGACTGGTCATTTCATGCCCTCCTTTGATAACCTGGACCATGCACAGGTTGCCAATGTGCTCAACTACATCCGCGAACTTAAAAAAATAAAAGCCCTTCCCTTCACCGATCAGGAGGTTGCCGCGCTGCGCGAAGCATGCCGATAAGCCGGGCCGGACTTGGTTTACAGGGGATGAATGGAGATCCGGTTACATACGTTTTATTTATTTTCAATATTTCACGGACACCCCTGCAGTGATTACTTTTGTGTCGCATTCAAAGCAAAGAAGAAGATGAATACTGCTACAGCCGTTACCAAATTTGAAAAGATCCCTACACAGATTTATCCCACCACCAAAGATGGATCTGCCGTCGTGGCCCGGCAAATTGCCGAACTCATCAGACAGAAAGAACAGGAAGGCAAACCCTGTGTCCTGGGCCTGGCTACCGGTTCGACGCCGATCTCCATGTACAACGAACTGGTCCGCCTCCACCGCCAGGAGGGCCTGAGTTTCCGGAATGTGATCACTTTTAACCTGGATGAATATTATCCCATGCAACCGGATGCCCTTCAGAGTTATGTGCGGTTTATGCATGAAAACCTGTTCAACCACATTGATATCCCCGCCCAAAACATTCACATTCCGAATGGCGCGATTCCAAAATCAAAAATTCCTGAATTCTGCCAGGAATATGAAAACAAAATCCGGGAAGCCGGAGGGATAGACCTGCAGATCCTTGGCATTGGCCGAACCGGTCATATCGGCTTCAATGAGCCCGGGGCGGGCATCAATTCGTCCACCCGGCTGATCTCCCTTGATTTTATGACCATTCTTGATGCTGCAAGTGAATTTTTTGGAGAAGAGAATGTCCCAAAAAATGCGATCACCATGGGGGTCAAAACCATCATGGGTGCCAGGAAAATCATCCTGATGGCCTGGGGGGAAGGCAAAGCCAGGATCGTCCAGCGCGCTATAGAAGGAGATGTGGATGACAGTGTTCCGGCTACCTACCTTCAGCATCATCCGGATACGACCTTCGTACTGGACCAGGCAGCTGCATCGGGGCTTACCCGGATCAAGACCCCTTGGTTGGTGGATGCCTGTGTCTGGGATGAAAACCTGATCAAAAAAGCCGTTATCTGGTTGTCCATCAAGCTAGGTAAACCCATCCTCAAGCTAACCAACCGGGATTATGCCGAAGACGGCATGGGTGATATCATCACCGAATTCGGAAATGCATACAACATCAACATCAGCATCTTCAACAAACTGCAGCACACCATCACCGGCTGGCCCGGAGGCAAACCCAACGCAGACGATACCAACCGGCCGGAAAGGGCTGAGCCCGCCCACAAACGGGTGGTCATCTTCAGCCCCCATCCCGATGATGATGTGATTTCCATGGGAGGGACCTTTATTCGTCTCGTCGACCAGGGGCATGAAGTGCACGTCGCCTACCAGACCAGCGGCAATATTGCTGTATTTGATGAAGATGTGATCCGGTTTGCGGATTTTATCCGTGACTTCCACAATACGTTTGGCCTGGATGCCAAGGCGGCGGACACCATGTACCATGATATCAAAGACCAGCTTGAAAATAAAAAACCAGGAGAAGTTGATTCCAGGCCGGTACAGACCATCAAAGGCCTGATCCGCAGGGCGGAAGCCAAAGCGGGTTGCCGTTATGTAGGCATCCCCGATGAGAATGCCCATTTCCTGGACCTTCCCTTTTACGAGACCGGGCTGGTGAAGAAAAAACCGATCGGGCCCGAAGACATCCGGATCACCAAAGATCTCCTCAACAAAATTAAACCCCATCAGATCTATGCCGCCGGCGACCTCAGTGATCCTCATGGTACGCACCGGGTCTGCTTACAGGCCGTATTCCAGTCCCTCGAAGAACTCAAAAAAGACAAGGTTGAATGGATCGGCGATTGCTGGCTATGGCTTTACCGTGGAGCATGGCAGGAATGGGAAATTGAAAACATCGACATGGCCATTCCCATTTCACCGGAGGAACTCATGCGCAAACGCAAAGCGATATTCAAACACCAGTCGCAAAAAGACAGGCCTTTGTTCCCGGGATCGGATGCACGCGAATTTTGGCAAAGGGCTGAAGACCG
>CAYOPD010000091.1:4585-11879 GCA_964405735.1 uncultured Saprospiraceae bacterium
TACGATCCCCCTGGGTGATTTGGGAGCGGGTTATTACGAGGGGGTACACGACAAAAAATGGATCATTATGGCCAATAGCCCAACAGCCATACAGGCCGCCATCTATGACATCGCTGGCCGGCTGGGCAGCGTAAAGGTCAGCCAGGACCTTACCCAGTTTACACAGAAACCCCGGTTTACCAGGTCTTCAGATCCTTATATATTCAATCCATCCTTTACCTATCGACAGGCGGTAACCCCGCTCGCCAACAGCAAGGAGTACCGGGCCTTCAACCAGATCAATATAGACAATGCTAATGACTGGGGTACCTGGGCGTATTCGATGGAGCGTATTTTCCCCGCCAATTCCTATTTCAGCACCAAACCGCAGTATTTTGCTGAAATCCGAGGAAAACGTGTACCCACCCAGGTCAATTTCAGTGACCCGGGTATGAAGGCCGACCTTACCAAAAACCTGGAAGTCTGGACCCTGAGCAAAGGGCTGGCTGCCTATTGGTCGGTAAGCCCCTATCCCAACCGGATCGTCAGCGAAGACCAGTTAACGCAAAAGGCCATTGAAGAGACCGGGAGTGCCAGTGGCGCTCTCCTTCAACTTGTCAACGAAATCGCTTCGGAAAATAAAAACAGGACCTATGCCATCTGGCTGGACGGGCCCTATCGTAAAGCGCCCGATAAAATAAAACCCGTATCCAATGTCATGGTCGTTCTGGACACCCGTGATGTGGACCACGCCGTATCACTGGGAGAAGGAAAAACCAACGAATCCTTTCGCACAGACCTTCAAGCCTGGAAAAAACTCAGTTCTAACATTGCCGTGGCCTCCCACCTGACCAATGAAGGTAAATTCATGATGCCCTTTCCCAACCTTTATGCCCTCCAGAGGTCCTTAAAATACCTGGATGCTGAAGGAATAGATAAAATCATTTTTTCAGGAACCTCCCTCCCAGGGTCAGCCATGCCGGACCTGAAATTTTATGTAGCCAGCAACCTGGCCTGGAATGTGGACCAACCAATCGATACCCTGATCAAAAGATATTGCGAAAATAAATACGGAGTTGCGGCCCGCTCCATGATGGGCTATGTCCAGTCCCTTGAGAAAATCCTTCAATCCACCAAGTCCAGGCTCTATGTCAACGGCAGCCCCTCGGATGGATTTCGCAGCTGGTTACAGCCGACCAACATCAACCAGTTGTATTCTCATTTCAATGCCACCACCACCCTGACCAACAATAATCCCGATCTCCGGGACCTCATCCTCCTGGATCGACTGTCCCTGATCTACACCCAGCTGGAAGTGGCCAAATCCATGGGTACCAACACCTATGGTTATTTTATGAACCTGGGTATGCTGAGCCAAATGATCCGGCAGGAAAATACCGTGCGTAAAGAAGGCGATGTCATCGATGTCCGTAAAAAAAATTGGACCCCCATACAGGGTATGCGAGACCTGCTTGACCAGTTCGTCAACGACTGTGACCGCCTGGCTGTGCGGGTGATCGACGACCAGGGTACCACACCAGCCCAGTACCGCAGCCAAATACAAAAATATTTGGAGCAGCAGATACAGACTCATTTTGCCTTTAAGCGTGGTTCCATCTCCTTCAACGTATCTCCGGACCCCTATTTTGCCGATGGAGCAGAAACCATACTTTATGATGGAGTAGCCGGTCTGCTGGAAAGCCCTCAAACCAACTGGATGGGTGTTTCCGGAGGCGAATTTGAGGTGACCTGGACTAACGACAAGGATACCATCATCAAATCGCTGACTACCCGTTTTCTTCAAAATACGGCGGTAAGGGCCTGGTTGCCTTCTGAAGTGACCTGCCTGGTATCTTCCGATGGGACTACCTTTAATAAAGTCAACACGGTCCGGTTTGGCCCGGAGACCCAGACCACAATCATCAAACCCGTAACCTTCCAATTTGGCAACCGGAATATCAAAGCCATAAGGCTCAAAGCCACCGGACTTAAAACGTGTCCACCGGATAATATCCAGGCCGGGCTGCCTGCAGCCATGGTGGTGGATGAGTTGGAGATCCGATGAATAGCTGATCTGTTCTTAGGACGACTTACTTTAGCACTCTTTCAGGAAAGGTGGCTATACTTTGTAATTTAGCTGCCATGTTTGATCCAAAGCACCCCTTACGGCTTACGAAAAAAACCCGTTTTTACCTTCATTCTCTGGTTCGCCACGACCTGAAAGCAAGCATCACGGTATTTTTTGTAGCCCTACCGCTTTGCCTCGGCATATCGCTGGCATCAAATACACCCGTCTATTCCGGCCTTATTGCCGGTGTTATCGGAGGCATGGTGGTCACCCTGGTCAGCAAATCCGAGTTAAGCGTCAGTGGCCCCGCTGCCGGACTGGCCGCTCTCTGTGCTGTGGCAATCACAGATATGGGCAATATCCAATATTTTTTTATTTCAGTGCTCCTGGCCGGTTGTTTCCAGTTTCTGCTTGGTTTGCTCAAACTGGGTGGATTTACCCATTTTATTCCTTCAGCGGTCATCAAAGGAATGCTGGCGGCTATCGGGATCCTGCTGGTTTCCAAACAAATACCCCTGATCATCGGTTATGACAAACCGGATTTCTGGCGGGGAGAATTGTTCAATATCATGACCTTTAACCACGGCTTCAGCCATATTGAGAATCTTTACAATACTTCATCGGCAGGGGTAGTCGTACTGGCTGTTCTTTCAATGATTTGTCTCATCATATGGAAAAAATACGCTTCCAAAAAATTTGATGTCCTGCCCTCCTCTTTTATTACCGTTGTGTTCGGTGTGATCATTTCCCTCGTTTTCACAAACTGGATTCCGGCCCTGGCATTGAAACCCAGTCATTTTGTGCATGTGCCACAAGATATTTTTGCCCAAGTGGGATGGCCGGATTTTTCCATCCTGCTTCAATCCGGCGAAATAAGTTCGCTGATCTGGAAAAATGCATTGATCTTTTGTTTTGTGGCATCCCTTGAAACCCTCCTTTCCGTGGCCGCGATTGACAAACTCGATCCCTTTAACCGGATCACCCCGCAAAACCGGGAATTGATGGCCCAGGGCACGGGCAATTTTCTGAGCGGCCTTCTGGGCGGCCTACCCATTACCGCGGTGATCGTACGCAGCAGCGCCAACGCGGAAGCCGGTGCCCGTTCCAAAGCCTCCTCTTTTCTCCATGGTTTTTGGATCCTGGCGGCGATCCTCCTGGCCATACCCCTGCTCAACATGATCCCCTATGCCATCCTGGCGATCATCCTGATCCGCACGGGTTACAATTTGGCCAAACCTAAGATGATCCTCGATGTGTACCACCAGGGCAGGGAACAGTTTCTTCCTTTCATTTTCACCATCATCTCCATCCTCTTTACTGACCTGCTTATCGGAGTGGCCATCGGCATAACCTACGCCATTTATTTCCTGTTTAAACATACCTACCACGCCGGTTTCCAGGTGAAACAATCCAAGGAAGGCCATAGCCCAAAATTCACCATCGAGCTTGATCAAAACGTAAGCTTCCTCAACAAGCGCCGCCTCTCCGAAACCCTGGATAAAATTCCCGAATACGCCGTCGTGGAGATCAACGGGGCCGACAGTGCCTATATCGACCGGGACATCCTCGAGATCGTCCAGGATTTCCGGTCCAAAGCCCATCGAAAACACATCGGCTTAACTACCGTTCAGGTGCCTGAAGTGAAGACGATTGAGTTGCATTGAGGCGTGAGGTGAGAGGCGTGAGGTGAGATGTCAGTCCGGGTCCACATCAATATTAAACCTTGTCGAAGACAGGCCGGGCTGTTTAAGGACTTCGTAAATGCACATGCGAATGGATGATTTTATTTCCTGAATGAGCTGGCTGTTTTTCTCCATTTTAATCAGGATATTCCGTAAATAATAACTTCGAAGCCGGGCTATGGACGGAAGCAAAGGGCCATGTACCCGGTCGCCAAAGCGAGCCTGCAACTGCTGGGTGAGCAAGAGGGAAGCATGATCCGCCTGCTGGGGCTTTTTATGTTTTACAGTAATCTCTATAATCCGCAAATAAGGGGGGTATCCGAGGGCAGCTCGGTCGCTCAGTTCCTTTTCTGCCAACCCGGTATAGTCGTAATTCAAAATGTATTTCAACACCTCATGCCGCAGGTTGTAAGCCTGCAGGATCACCCTTCCCTGCCTTTCTTTTCTGCCGGCGCGTCCCGCCACCTGGGTGAGCAACTGATAGGCCCTCTCATTGGAACGAAAATCCGGATAATAAAAAATGGAATCGGCCTGGAGGATGCCGACCAGGCCGACATGATCAAAATCAAGTCCCTTGCTCAGCATCTGGGTACCCACCAGGATATCAATCTTCCTTTCTTCAAACTGGTCAAGCAATTCCTGGTATGAGGCTTTGGACCTCGCTGTGTCGAGATCGAGTCGCCTAACCCTGGCATCGGGATATCTTTGTTTGAGTTCATCCTCGATTTTTTCCGTACCAAAACCACGCAGGGCAACTGTGGGTTTTTCACAATCCGGGCAAGTGGTAAACAAAGCCCTGCGATAGCCGCAATAATGGCAAACCAGCTGGTTGATGTATTTGTGATAAGTCAGGCTCACATCACAGTTGGGGCACATGGCATGCCAATGGCAGTTGGAACAATGCTGCTGGGGGGCATAACCCCTGCGGTTTTGAAAAAGGATGACCTGGTCATCCTGGCGGAGGGACCGGAGGATGGCATCGTGCAGGGTATTGCTGATGATGTCGGGCGGATCTTTGCCCTGGTTTTCCCGGTAGAGGTCTACCAGTTCAATTTCCGGAAGTTCGATTTCCAGGTATCTTTTTTCAAGAAGGGCATGTCCGTACTTATGTTGGCGGGCATGGTACCAGGACTCAATGGAAGGAGTGGCGCTGCCGAGGATTACCCTGGCACCGCATTGCACGGCCAGCCAGATCGCGAGATCCCTGGCGTGGTACCGAGGATCGGGATCGTATTGTTTGTAGGATGGGTCGTGTTCTTCGTCGACAATGATCAGTTTCAGGTTGGTGAAGGGGAGGAAAATACCCGAACGGGCAGCCAGGGTGAGCGGGGCTCCATGAAGGACAGATTGCCAGGTATCCACCCTTTCCCGCTGGCTGATCCGGGAATGGTAGAGGTGCAGATTTGGGCCCAGCGCTTTTTTGAGCCTGGAGATCAGGTGGGTAGTGAGTGCAATCTCCGGCAGGAGGTAAAGCACCTGGCCTCCCTGGTTGACTGTTTTTTCAATGAACTCGCTGTACACGCGCGTCTTACCGCTTCCGGTGACCCCCTGGAGCAGTACAACATTTTTCATATCTCCGAAGGCTTCACTGATTTCAAAGACCGCCTTGCTCTGGTCGGCCGTCATATCCGGTAATTCAATTTTTAGTTCCGGGCGCGGCCCCTTCGCCACAGGCCTTTTCTGAATGATAAATATGCCTTTTTTTTCCATGGCCTTAAGCACCGGGGTAGTCAGGTTGACGTGCCTGGACAGGTCCTTTCTCAGGATTTCCTGTTTTGGTCGTGCATATTGGATAAAAGCAAGCATTACCTGGGTTTGCAGCGCCGACTTGCCAACCAGGTCGAGCGCGCCAACCATCAGATCCTGATCCCCCTGGTATTTCGGGTCCAGTAAAATGTATTCTTCCTTTTTATCCTGGAGGCCGTTCAACAATTCTTCCTCAATCAGGATAATCCCTTTAGTGACCAATTGATCGATGATTTTATTGATGGACTTTTTCTGCAGGATCTTGCGCATGTCCTCGATGGATATCGCTTTCTGCAAAGCCAGGGCTTTGGCGATCAGGTATTCCTGGTCATCAAGTTCCGACAGGTCCAGGTCAAAATCGGGATGCAGGACGATTTTGGATTCACTGTCCAGTTTATACGCCGCAGGCAAGGCGGCGGCCATCACCTCTCCGATGCCGCAACAATAATAGTTGGCTACCCATTCCCAGGTTTTGAGTTGCAGCTCAGTGACCACCGGCGACTCATCCAGGATGGAAAGAATGGATTTGTACCGGGGGGGGATTTCAGTCTCGTGATAGATTGCGGAAACCACGCCGGCATAGAGTTTACTCCGGCCAAACTGGACTTCGACCCGGATACCTGGACGGATGGTCTCCATAAATTCCCGAGGAACATGATAGGAATAAGGCTTGTCCAGGTTCAATGGCAGAATGACCCTTGCAAATAAATTGTGTCCGGGGCTTTCTAAGTGCAGATCATCTGTAAACGAAGGCATGCCACCCGCAAATTAAAGACTTTGACTTACATTTACGATGCATGACCTTCCAGTTGATTCTTTTCTGTCTTATACTCAACCTCAATACTCAGGTGGAGGGTGTCCCGCTGCTGCGGGAGGTGGGTAGTGTAAGGTATGTGCTCCCGCCTGGCGTGATTCGACATGGAATCGATAAAAATCAAAGCCTTGAACTGGCGCTAAATGCACAATACGCCTGCGTGGGCAGGATGAGGCAGGGATATGTGACCAAAGGAAGTTGTGTCCTGATCCGGCCCGGGGTGGCGCTTACCGCGGCCCATACCTTGACGAAACTGCATCCCAAGCTTCCGCTCATCGCGGTTTTTGACAGTGTGGAGGTGAAAGTGGATTCATTCAGGATGCATCCCTGGTATTCAAAATTTCCGGAAGCGGACCTGGCCATCCTTTATTTGTCGATTCCCGTGAACCATATCCTATTGCCCGGCCTCAACCGGATGAAAAAAGAATTGGGCAAGCTCGGTACTACCGTGGGTTTCGGCAATTTCAGCGTGGCCAATGACCCCAGTAATATCGTGGATGCGGGACGGCTCAAATCCGCAGGCCAAAATATCCTGGACTCGGTAGCGGGTTCTCCCCTCCCCGATAAAAACCGTCCGCAGTTGTTCGCCGATTTTGACCATCCCGACGACCCTCGTTTCAACCGCAGCGGCAGCGCGGAGTGCCTCCCCCTGGAGTACGGGCTGGATGGTGGCGATAGTGGCGGCGGAATGTTCATCCTCTCCAACGGAAAAACCCTGTTGGCCGGCATCAACGCCATTCATAATAAAAATATAGCGGACATCATCCGCACCCGCTCCTTTTATGGCAGTTCCAGCCAGTGGGTCAGGATCTCGGTATTCAGGAAATGGATCAGGAGGAATAGTTAGTTAGTTTGTCAGTTTGTTAGTTTGTTAGTTTGTTAGTTTGGTAGTTTGGCAGTTTGGCAGTTAGCTGGTTGGCAAATTCGAAAGCTAAACTGACTAACTTGCAAACTGACTAACTTGCTAACTAAATGTTATTCCGTTTTCTAAAAAAAATTATAAAT
>CAYOPD010000091.1:11979-16691 GCA_964405735.1 uncultured Saprospiraceae bacterium
AACTGACTAACTTGCTAACTAAATGTTATTCCGTTTTCTAAAAAAAATTATAAATGAATCCCCCTTTAGGAAGGACTCTCATTTCATACAACGGATGCGGTTGTTTTTAAAATCGGAAAGGCGCAAGGGATACCGGGAGTATAAAATATTTACCATTCGCGGCCTGAAGGATTTTATCCTGATCAGCCTGGGTATTTTTTCGGCCGCTTTTGGCCTGAAAGGCTTTTTGCTGACCAACCAATTTATCGATGGCGGAGCGACGGGTATTTCCCTGCTCATTTCCAACCTGACGGACATTCCGCTGCCTATGCTCATCCTGACCATCAATGTCCCCTTCGTTGTCCTGGGTTTCCGGGTGATTGGCAACACCTTTGCCTTCAAGACCGCCCTGGCCATCATGGGGCTGGCGCTGGTGGTAGGTATCGTGCCTTTCCCGGAGGTGACCCAGGACCACCTCCTGGTTGCTATTTTCGGTGGCTTTTTTCTTGGAGCCGGCATCGGTCTTTCGGTAAGGGGAGGCGCCGTGATTGACGGCACCGAAGTCCTTGCCATTTACCTCAGCCGGAAACTCAGCACTACGATTGGCGATATCATCATCCTGATCAACGTGCTGATCTTTTCTACCGCCGCTTACCTGCTTTCCGTGGAGATCGCGCTTTATTCCCTTATCACCTACCTGGCTGCGTCCAAGACCCTGGATTTTTTTGTGGAAGGCCTGGAAGAGTATATCGGGGTGACCATCATCACCGCCCATCCGGAGGCGATCCGCAATATGATCGTAAACGAACTGGGCCGTGGATTTACCATTTACCAGGGCCGTAGAGGCTTTGGAAAAAAAGGGGAGATCAAGGATATTGAAATAGTCTATACGGTAGTCACCCGGCTGGAGCTGAACAAACTGAATTCCGAGATTATCAAAATCGACGACGACGCTTTCATCGTGATGAGCAATGTAAAAGACACCAAAGGCGGCATGATCAAAAAACGCCGCTTAAAAAATTAAACCCTTTATCCATATCCTCTATGAACTTTCATATACCTATCCTGCCAGTCCTTAAAAGATGCATGATAATGGTCCTCCCTCTCCCTGCCCTTCTCCTGGCATGCTGTTTTATTTTTTCATGCCAAACGCCCGGGCCGGAAGTGAGCCAGATGATTATCAATGCAAGGGTATGGTCCGATGGGGGCATCCGTGATTTCGATGCCATCGCAATCAAGGGAGACCGGATCTGGGCTACGGGCACTTCAGAAGATATGATGAAATTTAAATCTGGTACCACTAAAGTGATTGATGCGGATGGCCGCCTGTTGTGCCCGGGTTTTATCGACGCCCATGTGCATCTCCTGCAGGCCGGCTTCAGCCTGAGTTCTGTGCAGCTGCGTGATGCAAACACGCCACGGGAATTTATTTCTCGCATGGCAGCATTTGCAAAAACAGTTCCGGTTGGAAGCTGGATCATCGGCGGGGATTGGAACCATGAGCTTTGGGGCGGCGAACTTCCTTCCCGCCACTGGATCGATTCCGTGACGCCGGACCATCCCGTTGCGGTCAACCGGCTGGATGGGCATATGATCCTATGCAATTCACTGGCTATGGAAAAGGCAGGGATCACCCGGAAGGTAAAAGATGTCCCTGGCGGTGAGATTCCCCGGGATGAAAAGGGGGAGATCCTGGGCATTTTTAAGGACAATGCGGCCGATCTGATCTATGCCAGGATACCGAACCCGCCGCCGGCTCTCGAAGACCAGGCCCTTCAAAAGGCTATGGATTATGTGGCCTCCTTCGGGGTGACCGGTGTCCATCATATGGGCAGTTTCTCCGACCTCGAGATTTTCCGCAGGAACAAGGACAAGTTGATCACCCGATTTTATGCAGCTACTCCCCTTGCCCAGTGGGCGACCCTGAAAACCTATATCGATGAACATGGCCGCGGGGATTCCATACTCCATTGGGGCATGCTCAAGGGATTCATGGACGGATCATTAGGTTCCCATACAGCAGCCATGTTTGATGACTTTAGCGACAAGCCCGGCGACAAGGGCCTTTTTATAAACCCTCACGATTCGATGTCGGCCTGGATCCAGGCTGCCGACCGGGCCGGACTCCATATCGGGGTCCATGCGATCGGAGACAAGGCGGTCTCGAACCTGATCGATATCTATCAACGGGTTCAGGCCTCCCGGGGAGCCAGGGACCGCAGGTGGCGGATTGAGCATACCCAACATCCCGCGGCCAGGGACTTGCCCCGGATGCGTGAGCTCGGTATCATCGCTAGCATGCAGCCTTATCATGCGATCGACGACGGCTGCTGGGCGGAAAAAGTCATCGGCAAGGAGCGCATCAAACTGACCTATGCGTTCAGGTCCCTGTTGGACGAAAAAGTCAACCTGGCCTTTGGCAGTGACTGGTTTGTAGCCCCGGCTATCCCGGTCATGGGCATCTATGCGGCCGTTACCCGTCAGACCCTGGATGGAAAAAATCCCGGAGGATGGATACCCGAACAAAAGATATCGGTCGACGAAGCACTGACTGCCTATACCACAGGATCAGCATACGCAGGATTTGAAGAACAATACACCGGCAGCATACGCGAAGGCCATCTCGCAGACCTGGTCCTTCTCGAAGATGATATCACCACCCTGCCCCCCGACTCGATCAAAACGGCCCGTGTGGCCTGGACGATGATGGGTGGGAGAATGGTATATGCGAGGGAGTAGTGAGTGAGTTAGTTAGTGAGCTAGTTGGTAAGTTAGCTAGTGAACTAGCCAACTTGCTAACTAGCCAACTGACTAACTAAATTAACCTCCCATTAAGAATATACCTCCCCGTCTCCCTGTTCTTCATTATATTTTTGTGTCCATTTTTATGCAGGCCAGGTTATTAATTCTTTTATCCTTTTTCTGGACCGGCACGGTTTTAAAAGCCAAACCCCTGGTCCTGCCGGACAATAAACTGGCTGACGCTCCGCCCCGTATCATCCGTACCTGCTGCGCTTTCGGGGTCAACATGAAAATGACGGGCTTGCCTTTTGTAAGGTACAATGACATCACCGGTCCGGAACGAATCGGCCCCCATACCTACCTGGGAAGCAAAGAGGAAGGAAATGGAATTTTGTATACCCGCAACGGGGGCTTTGTCGATATTGGGCATGTGCGTGACCAGGCCGATTGGACGGCATTTCTTTACAGCCTGTTTAATAAATACCAGGATGAAGGCAGGACGAGCTTTACCCATAAACTCGGTTATGAAGGCGGCCCAAAACTACTTCAGGTCTCCCTGCCCCCTTCCATAAAAGAAGAAGACCTGATGGTCCTGGCAGGACGGATCGCCTACGATCTTTCAGTATGGCACGAAATCGGCACCTGGAACGGTACCTCCCTCATCCCCATGCTTCCGGAACGGTATTCGGCCTTTTCCATAGAAGACGGTTATTCCAATATGTTGGGCATCCTGCTCGGGATCCAGGCCCTTAAAAGCAATCTGCCTTTCGAAGAAGCCATGACCCGGCTCCTGAATGAAAGCCTGGTCAACCTTGGAGCCCTCCCCAGTCTGGAAGAAACACGCCAGGCAATGCTCTCCGTGGAAGGAGAATGGTGGTCAAACCGGATCAGGCTGCCCAGCGGCAAAGTGGTCAAAAAAAGGCAATTCGGTATCTACCCCTGTATCGAGCCCGTGCTCCTGCCTCAATTTACGCCTGGCCAAAACGGCCCTGTGATTCTCAACCTGCCTGAATTGTCCTCTTACCCTGATCCGAATCAATTTTATTCCATCTATATCCAACTGAACAATAAATTCCCTGTAAAAGAAATATTCGGGGATATGGACCGGATCATCACCCAGCGCGATTTCCCCGCCCTCATCGATTATGCGGCACGCGAAAGTGAAAGAAAATACGGAGACCTGGTGTATAAAGAACCCAGGAAAAACAGGAGGGACGGAATGGACCTGCTCCATGAATCCCCGGGTCCGTTGACCGGCAGGCCGGGAATCCGTGAAACCCTCGGCCCGGATGGTTTGAAAGGCAGGCATACGAGGGGTGGGAAAAGGTAGATAAGTTAGTTGACTAGTTAATCAGTTTATCAGTTTATCAGTTTATCAGTTTATCAGTTGGGTAGTTGGTTAGTTGGTTAAAATTCACTTTCTTAACCGCAAAGCGCGACATGGATCGCCAGGGGTGCCGCAAAGAATTGCTATGTCTGGGAGGAGTTTGGTTCCGACTTTGTCATTTTCATCTGCTGATGAAAATAAATGAATTATAGAGAGCTTTCATCCAAATCCTCTGCGAAACTTCGGGTTCTTCACGAGCTTTGCAGTTTAATATTCCATTACTCATGTTACACATCATCCAACTCATCTATCTCCATCCCGGCCCCGAAGCAGAAAAATCATTCCTAAAGTTCGAAGCCAAAGTACTTCCATTAATGTCAAAATATGGCGGCGAATTGTTGTTACGGATAAGGCCGGAAAAAGAGCAAAAAATAGAAGGGAGCATGGAATCGCCCTACGAGATCCATATTGTATCCTTTCCTTCCGAACAAGAATTGACCGACTACCTTAAAGACGATGAACGTTTAAAACAGCTTCATTTGAAGGAAAAGGCGATTAGTGCAGGGGTGATTTTTAAGGGGGTGAGTTAGCTGGCAGTTAGCAGGTAGTTATATAAAAATGCAGTTGAGCTTTTGAACCCATTGTAATTTTCATTTGGTGATGG
>CAYOPD010000092.1:0-10572 GCA_964405735.1 uncultured Saprospiraceae bacterium
ATCATGGTATGAGTCAGGTGGCCGATGGCCAGCCTGTTTTTCTCCCCCATCCTGCGGGCAATAAAAATTTGACCGCCCCTGGAAAAACCATAACCGATGGCCGCTATGATCAGATAATATACACCGACAAAGCCCATGGCCGCAAACATCAATTCGTCGTGATGGTATAAAAACAAACTGTCGGTAAGCGCTATAATATTCTGTGAAGCACCCCCGATCATGATGGGTGCGGAAATCTTGAATATATTACGATACGAGGTACTTAGATTCACCTTGTGGATGGCAAAAATAACCCCAATTCCTTAGATCCGTCCTGCAGAATTCCTGCACAGGGGGCTTTTTATTAAAAAAAAATTATTCACAGAAAAATGAAAAGAAATAAGGAAGTGCATATAAATTTGCCACAGCACGATCTGCCATGAAAGGCATTTATCAAATGAAACAATCTATTCTTTTATGAAGAAAAAGGAAGAAACTAAGGTCAACAAGAAAAGAATAGTAAAGGACTATGAAAACCTTAACCCGGAGCTCTCCAAAGCTTTGCACGCCGCATACCCGGCCGGCTTTGCAGAATCCATGATTTCTTTTTTTGACCGCGATGGAAAAAGGGTGTCCGCCATTCCTTTTGAAACCGATGAAATTTATTACCTCATCCGGATGGTTGAGAAAAAAGCCAAACCGGTGAAAGACGAAGCTGACCTGGAAACCGAAACCGAGGCCGAAATACCGCCTGCCGAAGACGAAGACCTCTTCCAGGACGAAGAAGAAATAGAAGAAGAAGCCGGTGATGTATCTTTGGATGACATCGAAAACGCTGAAAACTCCTTTTCGGATGACGATAACTTTTGAGTAATTTTCTATCCGTTTTGTCCTCTCCCGCTATAGATCCTGCCTTATTCCGAAAACACGCAGCCGAACTTACCGAAATCATCTTTCAATACCTTTCTTCCTGCCAGGATGAATCCATACCCGTACTGGAAAGCATCCCTGCGGAAACCGCTTACCGGTTTTGGAAAGATGAACTTCAAACCCCGACGCTGTCCTTTCAGGCTCTGTTCTCAAAAATGATTCGCGATTCCATCCACCTTCACCATCCCGGTTATATCGGGCACCAGGTGGCTGTTCCGCATCCCTATTCCGTGCTGGCCGATCTGGCTGCCGGCCTCCTGAACAATGGAATGGCGGTCTACGAAATGGGCCAGGTATCGGTGGCTATGGAAAGGGCGGTCTGTGAACGTATTGCCAACTTGCTGGAATGGAACCACGAACCGGGCGGGATCTTCACCTCCGGCGGCTCCCTGGCCAATTTGACGGCCCTCTTGTCTGCCAGGCAAAGGCATTCGCAGGGTAAATATTGGGAAGGCGGGCATGGCCAATCGCCCCCGCTTGCAGTGATGGTATCCCGTGAAGCCCACTATTGTATTTCCCGTGCAGTAAAAATCATGGGACTGGGCAACCAGGGCCTCCTGCTGCTCCCGGTCAATGAACGGTTTCAGACGGACGTCTCACAACTGGAAGACATTTATCAACAGACCGTGAACCAAGGCATCGAGGTATTTGCATTTGTGGCAAATGCCTGCAGTACGGCTACCGGAGCATACGATGATATTGAATCCATCGCGGCTTTTTGTAAAAACCACGATATCTGGCTCCATATCGACGGAGCACATGGAGGCGCCGTGCTCTTCAGCGACCGTCACCGCCATTTGCTCAAAGGATCGGAACTCGCTGATTCGATCACCCTGGATTTTCACAAGCTCCTTCAGAGTACCATCCTGTGCACTGCATTGATATATCGCTCGATTCGGGATTCATACCCAACTTTTTCCCAGGGTGCCCGTTATTTATTTGAAGATGATGAACAGGAATGGTACCAGACGGGCAAAAGAACCTTTGAATGTACAAAGACGATGATGGTATTAAAAGCCTATACCCTGCTCCACCAGCTCGGTGAAGCTTCCCTGGGTCAAACCATTGATCGACAATACCAGCTGTCATCCGATTTTGCAGATTTGCTGATGGGAAATGGCCATTTTCAACTGGCTTGCAAACCGCAGTCCAACATCGTCTGTTTCCGTTACACCCCGCCCGGCGTGCCTTCCTGGCAGTATAACCAACTCAACCGTAGGATTAGGGAAGAATTGATCCGTGGAGGAAAATACTATCCGGTATTGACGACCATTGGGGATTCCCTTTTTCTTCGAACGGCCCTGATGAACCCGGGAACTACGCTTGACCATTTGGCCAAGATGATCCGTCAAATCATTGCCTTTAAACCTCAACGATTATGATCCAGTCCATTCCCATTTACCAGGTAGATGCATTTGCCAACCATGTATTCTCAGGCAATCCGGCCGCTGTTTGTATGACAGACCAGCCATTGCCGGACAAGATCATGCAACAGATCGCCGCTGAAAACAATCTCGCAGAAACTGCTTTTGTGGAGCCGAATGGGGACCGCTTTTCGATCCGTTGGTTTACCCCAACCGTTGAAGTGGACCTTTGCGGTCATGCCACCCTGGCCAGCGCCTTTATTTTGTTTTTTGTCAAATTTTACCCTGGCGACCGGATCCGCTTTGATTCCAGGAGCGGCCCTCTTTTTGTAAGCCGAAAGGATGAATTGCTTATTCTGGATTTCCCCGTGGATACGCTGGAACCGGCACCTTGCCCTGAATTGCTGCCACAGGCGCTTGGCGTCCCTGTCCTTGAATGTTACAAAGGCAGTTCTGATTACCTGGCCCTGGTTGATTCCGAAAAAACCTTAGTCGGCATAAGACCGGATTTCAGATTGCTTTCAACCTTATCCGGCCGGGGAGTGATCGTTACGGCGGCCGGTGAAAGCCATGATTTTGTATCCCGGTGTTTTTTCCCACAATCCGGTATCGATGAAGATCCGGTGACAGGAAGCGCACATACATCATTGGTTCCTTACTGGAGCCAAAAACTTGGGAAGACCCGGTTCATTGCGGCCCAACGCTCCTCCCGCGGTGGCACCCTGTATTGCAATTTGGAAGGAGAACGGGTCCACATCGGCGGATACGCAAGGCTTTATATGGAAGGTTTAATCCTGATTGACCTTCAGGACGTTCAGGAAGGAAATTAACTTTTCCGATTCGCGTTCCCAGCACAGGATCTGACGGGCTTCGAGGCAAGCGGCATGCATGTTTTTATAGGCGGCAAAATCACGATAAAGCAGGTTTATCCTGTTTGAAATGGTTAGCTCGGTGGCGGATTGAAGCAAGATGGCCACCGGCCATTGCGCATTGATTTTAATATATTCCGGGAAGGCCATCGTCAGGGCGGGGAGGCCTGCCATGATATAATCCATGTTCTTATTGGCCAGGGAAATCAAAGAGTTGCCATGATTTTTATCGAGCAGGCTGATTCCCAGGAATGCACCGGGAGTCCTTTTTCTCAATTCTTGCGGCGGCAGTTCACCAGCAAACTCAATGCGGGGTTCCAAGCCCAGGGAACGGCTCAAAAGCTGCATGTTGGATTTAAGAGGGCCATCACCGACGATGACAAGCCTCAATGCCGGATCCAGTTCATTGACCGACCGGATAAGAACATCCAGGCATCTGCCTTCATTTATCGCTCCCTGAAACAGGACAATGCCTGAGGCCCATTTGACTTCCGGCCGTACAGACTCCGGAAAAGATACCGGATAATTGTGCACCACAGTCGCTTTGATGGAATAATGGTTTTCCAGGTACCTGGCCACCCCTTCGTTCACGGCAATGACCTTTTCCAGTGAAGGGACAGCAAGCCATTCAATAAATTTCCAGGTTTTTTGTTTTAAAGGGCTTTTATACAATTCCGGCATCTGGGGGAAAATTTCATGACAATCCCATACCATTGTTTTATTCAGGAGGAAGGAAGCCAGGCGCACTGCGGGCAGGGTATCCAGGTCCACCGACATCAGGCAAGACGTGCGCGCGAGCAATGCCCTGAAAAAAAAATGCACATTGAGCATTAAATAAAAACCAATGCCCCGTTCAAACCAGGTATTTATCCTGGTCACCTTTATATTGTTTAATAAAACGGTTCCTGATTTTTTTTTCTTTCTGCCAACCAGGCATACCTTCCATCCGGCGCCGGCAAGGGTTCCGGCAATCCGGTGCATGCGTTGATCCGTGACGAGATCATTGGAAACAAAAATGCAGATGGAGTTCAACGGGTTAAATGTAAGAACTCATCCGGATTTGGGATTTAGCTTGCCAGCAGGGCATCCCCGGCCCGGATGACCATCTGGGGATCCAGGCTGACCAGGTTTTCGCTTTCCATCATGCGGATGATCTGCAGCATTTTATCTTTTCTGAAAACAGACACAGAATCCACCAGCTCCTGGAGGGGAATGGATTGTTTTTTCTTCAATAAAGCCATCACATAGTCCTTGTACTTTTGATATTGATTTTCTTCAATACCGGATTCCCGGAGACAGTTGTCGCATATTTTGCACTTTTCCGAAGTGGTTTCTCCAAAATATCTTTGCATGATTACGCTGCGGCATTCCTCCGATTCAATATAAGACCAGATCCCGGCCAATTGGGCGTTTGACCGTGTTTTGCGGAACAAATACCATTTCTGATCAATTTTGACCTCGTTGCTTTTCTGTCTTTCCCCTTTGAAAAAAATCCTGGAATGATCGGATTTGGGCTGGTACCGGAGAATGCCCGCCTGGTGCAGGGAGCGCAGAAAATAGGCGACATCGTCTTCATGCAGGTCAAGCAATTTGCCGAGCCGGTATTCCGAGATCCTGACGGGATGATGGAAAACGCCTTCATATGAACGCAGAATGGCTTTGATCAGGCTGTCTTCTTCAGCATGTTTTACCTGGTAGCGGTAAAGGGTTTCTTTGTCGGCGATCATCTCGACCAGGGACGGCTGGTATACGCCATCGTTGAGTACGATCAGCCCGCTGTGCTCCAGGACTTTTAATGCCTCAATGGTTGGCAGGATGGGCAGCTTCTTCAATTCGCAAAAGGTCACCAGGTCAAAAGGAAATGATTCGTCGGAGATGCTGCCGGTGGCGATCTGGTAGTGAACGGCGAGGGCTTTATACATCTGCTGTATGTAATCCAGGTCGGGAAAATTCTGTTCAAGTCGCTCCTCCATGCTCTTTCGGTCACCGGACCCATAAAATAAAACAGCATGTGCCTTGAGGCCGTCACGCCCTGCCCTTCCAGCTTCCTGGAAATAGGCCTCCATGCTTTCCGGCACATCCAGGTGTATGACGATGCGGACGTCCGGTTTGTCAATACCCATTCCAAAGGCATTGGTGGCGCAAATGACCCTGACTTCATTCCTTTTCCATTTGTTCTCCCGGTCTACCCGCTCATCCTGGCTCAGTCCCGCGTGGTAATACGTACTGGATATTTGTTGTTGCCGTAAAAACTCACTGACCATCTTGGCTGATTTGCGGTTGCGCACATAGATGATGGAGCATCCGGGAAGTTTCCGGAGAATGGTGGCCAGACGGGTCCATTTTTCATCTTCTTTCAACACCATGTAAGCCAGGTTGCTCCTGGAAAAACTGGAGCGGATGATGTTCTCCTTCCGGAATGTCAGTTTTTCCTGGATGTCCCTGGCCACTTCAGGAGTAGCCGTGGCAGTCAGTGCCAGGACGGGCACCCGAGGCATTGCTTCCCTGATCCGTCCTATTTCGAGGTAGGAGGGCCGGAAATCATAACCCCATTGGCTGATGCAATGTGCTTCGTCCACGGCGATCAGGTTGACCTTCATCCGGATCAATCTGGCCCAGGCCTTTTCAGAAAACAACCGCTCCGGGGAAAGATAAAGCAGTTTGATATCGCCATACAGGCAGTTTTCCAGGATCCGTTCGGCGTCCTTCCAGGAAAGTCCTGAATGAATCAACGCGGCAGGAATATTTTTTGCCTTGAGCTGGCTAACCTGGTCATTCATCAAAGAGATCAGCGGGGAAAAAACAAGGCAAATCCCCTCCCTGCAAAGGGCAGGCACCTGATAACACAAGGACTTTCCCCCACCGGTGGGAAGCAGCGCCAGGGTGTCTTTTCCTTCCAGGATGGACAGGATAATCGATTCCTGCCGCATTCTGAAGGTACTATAACCCCAGTATTTGGTTAATATTTCATATGGTGAGAGCCCGTCCATAGCGTCCCAGCCAAAGATCAGGGAATTTTCGGGTCTGTCCAATTTCAAAACTTCGGGCAGCCGATATTCCGGCCCTTCCCCTTACTGGCCTCAGGCACAATACCATAGGATAAAGCCAGCTTGAGAGAAGTGTACTTGTCCTTTACATTGGTCGGTCCGTGATAACCATCCAGGCAATCACTGAAACTCAGGTTGGTTTCCGCATGCAGGGAGACCTGAAGCAATTCCGACAAATGGACCCGCATCCCCGCCCCGGCCGGGAGCACCAGGTTAAAAATAGGGCAGTCGTCACTGATATCGGTATTGTTGATGGTTGTTTTTACCGCCCCCAGTCCGGCCAGGAGGAAAAAATCAACTTGCCGGTTGGCCAGGTTAAAATGAAACATAGAAAAATCACCGGAAAGATGTAACTCGATAAACGGATATTTAAAGCGGCTTGGTGTCCGTGTTCCGAACAATTCAGGGTCAAGACGGTCATCGCCCTCAAAAGAGGAAAAATAGACGGATGCCTTGAGGCCTGCATTTGTACCGATCGGCCTGCGGATGAGAAGGCCAAAACCCGGATTGGCAAGTATCCTTATACTGTCCTTAAACCGGTAGGAGGGATAATCTCCCTGCAACACCGACATCCCACCGGTCAGGCCCAGTTGAATATTCTGTGCAAAAAGAGACAGGTCCGCCAGTAAAAAGAGTGCAAATGCCAGCCCCAGTGATTTTTTCATTGAATGCAATCCTAACGCTCTAAAATAATGCCAACGTATAAAAAGGTAGCAAAAATATTGAATCTGACCCGCCCGCTTGCAATTCCGGTCTTTTTTAAATCAGCTTGGTGAATTATATGTTAAAACCAGCGAATTGACCATCAAAAATTAATGAATTCAGGTTATTTGTGGTATGAAATTGAAACTCATCGTTTTTTTCCTTTTCGCAGTGATGACCGGCGCCTTGGCGCAAATCCAATATGACCCCGAAAGACTGAAAGACTGGCATCTCCGGGATACAAAATCCCAGGTGCCCGGCACGGGAGTAGAAGAAGCTTATAAGACCACACTGAAAGGAAAGACCTCGCACGAGGTCATTGTAGCCGTCATTGATGGCGGAGTGGATATCCATCATGAGGACTTGCAGGGCAAAATCTGGATCAATCCGCGTGAAATAGCCAACAATGGATTGGACGATGACAAAAACGGGTATATCGACGATATATATGGCTGGAATTTTATTGGAAATGCCTCGGGCAACAATGTCCACCACGATACCTATGAAAGTGTGCGCACCCTCGCCACCCTCAAGAAAAAATACGCCAACACCGATCCGAGCAAACTGGACAAAGCGGCCCGTACCGAGTATGACCAGTACCTCAGCCTGCTCCAGGATATTGAAAACAAAAGAAAGGATGCTGAAGAGCAATGGAAAGAATTGAGAAAAAATGAAACCATCCTCCTCGAAGTCCTTGAAGCGATCAAAAAGGAACTCGGGGCCCTGCCGCTGACCAAGTCCAATCTTGAAAGAGTGGACACTTCGAAAAATATTTATGTCAACATCGGCCAGAAGATCCTGCTCAGTGTTTTGGAAGAAGAACCGCATATCAATTCATTTGACCAGATCAACCAATCGGTCAAACAACAATACGGCGAACCCCGCGCCGCTTTGGAAGCAAAATTTTTGTACCAGTACAATACAGAATTTGATTCCCGCACCATTGTGGGCGATCATTACGAAAACCCCGAAGAAAGGTTTTACGGCAACAACGATGTCAAAGGACCGGATGCCTTCCACGGCACTCACGTGGCCGGCATCATTGCCGCAAACCGGGAAAATAACGCCGGCATCAACGGAATCGCCAGGGATGTAAAAATCATGGCACTCCGGGCGGTGCCTGACGGGGATGAAAGGGACAAAGATGTGGCCAATGCCATCCGCTACGCAGTAGACAACGGGGCCCGGGTCATCAACATGAGTTTTGGCAAAGGCGAATCTCCCTATAAAAAGGTGGTGGACGAGGCCATCCGTTATGCTGAAAAGCGGGATGTCCTGCTCGTCCATGCAGCCGGAAACTCGGGAGAGGATAATGATGTCACCCTTCACTTCCCCGTGAAAACACTTGACCGCAAGGGATTATTTGTCAAAAAAAAGGTCAGAAACTGGCTTGATGTTGGCGCCCTGTCCTTCACCATGGACGAAGATTTGGTTGCTTCCTTTTCCAATTATGGGAAAAAATCCGTGGACATCTTTTCTCCTGGAGTCAGGATTTATAGTACCGCCCCTGAAAATAAATATGAATTTGCAGATGGCACCAGTATGGCATCTCCGGTCATAGCGGGCGTTGCAGCCCTGATCCGGTCCTATTATCCCAAACTGAGCTCAAAGCAGGTCATCAAGGCAATTCTGAAAAACGGTACGGAAAGTGATCAGAAAGTCAACCGGCCAGGTTCAGGTGAGAAAGTCACCCTCAGTCAATTGTGCAAAACGGGATCTTATGTGAATGCTACTAAAGCCCTGGAGGCCGCTTCGAAAATGAAAGGGACCAAATCGTATTCGGCTCCAATCCCGGCTCCCGGAACGATGGCTCCTCCGAAAGCCTGATTTCCTGGTGTGTCTCCAGTCTATTCCCAGGGTAACAAAGTTCTATGGCTTACGGTCAGAAATGACGTGCAGGTCCTGCGCTGAGGATTAGTCCACCACCCACCACCCATAAAGAACCGGCCCCCCCACCCCATTTGTATTTCCAGCGGATCCGACTAACTTTATAGGTTAAACCATGGTCAAAGCGGATTGGAACTATATTGAGAATTTTGTGGATCCCGAGCTTTTTGAGCAAGCCTATGAACTCGCTGAAAAAGCCACCACCGACGCCCTCACCCTGGTAGAAAAAGGAATATTCAAGACCCGGTTTGACTCCCCTGACGGAACTTCAACCGAAGGTGAAATCTCTTTTGGCAGAAAATTCATCCGCAAATACCGATGTGATTGTTCGGCGGGCTCCAGGAATCTTTGTGTACACCTGGTGGCCGCCACCATATTGTACCGACGGGAAAAGATGGAAACTCCGGTGGCCGCGCCACAAACCTTCCCTTCGAAGATTACGATTTCTTCGATCATCAACCAGGTTCCCAAGGAGGATCTTGAACGGTTTTTGCTCCGGTATGCCCGGATGAATAAATCCTTTGGCCAGGCCTTGAAAGTACATTTTGCCAGCCGGATCCAGGTAGCCTCACCCGAAGACAAGTACCGGGACCTGATCAAAAGCATGGCCAGGCTGGTGCCCAATCCGCAGGGTAAATTACCCAGACAGGCCATGGCCTCTCTTTTTTGGATCAGCGAAGAATTGCTGTTGCAGGCCGAAGACCTCATCGCAGTGGATAACCCGGCTGAAGCCTTTGCAATTTGTCATGAACTGCTGATTAAATATTCATCCATCTACCGGCGGCTCGAGATGTATTTCAACGACTTCGAGAAATACTGGATCATCATGCACCAGCGACTGAAAACCATTCTCGAATTTCCCCTGGCACCGGGGTTCCGCGCAGATATGGAAAAAAAATTGTTTGATGCCTTTTCCGATCCGGCTTACCCTTACATTCAATCCCCACACAACCTATTTGAATTGTTGTACCCGCTTGGTGAGTCTTCCCAGAAAAAGATTTTAGAGGAGATGGTACTGACCAAAATAAAACGAAACGACCACAACCCCGTACCCCTGGTATCCATTTTAAAAACAGCCATAAAAAACCAGGACCAGACTCTTTTGACAATGGCATTGGGAAACAACCCTGAAGCCATGCGGTGGATAGCTGCCCTGGAGATCCTGATTTCCGGAAATAAAGCATATGCAAAATCCCTGGGACCCTGGCTCATGAGCCAGTTTCAGGACGAGTACTGGAAGCTACGTCTGATGGAGAAATTGTACACCTGGTACCCGGAAGAGAACTTTTCCATATCCTATGCAGCCGCACTGCTGCTCGCTCATCCGGAAGAAAAATATGTGCGCTACCTCCTGAGCCGGGGCCAGTCTGTTTCGACGATTGCCGCCCTGCTGGAACAAGCCAATCACCCCAAAAAAAACATATTGCTTGCCGATCTTTTTCTCTCCCAGGACCAGGTAGCCAAATCGAAATCGGTGATCGAAGCCAACCTGAGTTTTGATTTGCTGAAAGGAGTAACTATACGTTTTATGGACCTTGACCCGGAATGGCTGGCACGCATGTACCAGCAATTGATCAGTACCTACCTGGAACAACATGTGGGCCCTGTATCCGCCAGCCAGGTCATGTCCATCATTTCATACCTCCGGATGATCAAAGCAGGAACCCTTGCCGATCAATTGGAAAAATGGATAAAAAAAAATTTCCAGGACCATACCAGCCTTTCCGAAAACCTGAATTAACCTAATTTTGTTAAAAAAAGTCATGACCCGACAAAACCTCAAACCGGCTCCAC
>CAYOPD010000092.1:10672-16558 GCA_964405735.1 uncultured Saprospiraceae bacterium
TCCTGTAAAACCAAGGAGCAAGCCAAACCCATGGCTGAAACTCCTGTCGAGGTGATCAAATATGGCAATCCGGAATGGGACGACCAGGCTGTCATGTATGAAGTGAACATCAGGCAATACACTCCGGAAGGCACTTTTGCCGCCTTTGGCAATCATTTAGACCGGTTGGCAAAAATGGGAGTGGACATTCTGTGGCTCATGCCCATTTTCCCGATCAGTGAAGAAAAGCGGAAAGGGAGCCTGGGCAGTTATTACAGCGTTACCGACTTCATGGATACCAATCCTGAATTCGGAACCAAAGATGATTTTAAAAACCTGGTGGATAAAATCCATTCCTTAGGGATGAAGGTGATCATTGACTGGGTCCCTAATCATACGGGCTGGGGCCATGTGTGGATCAAGTCCCATCCTGAATATTATACCCAGGATTCAGCCGGCAATATTGTGGATCCGATAGATCCGGCTACCGGGAAGTCCTGGGGATGGACGGATGTGGCTGACCTCAATTACGATAACATGGACATGCGCCAGGCTCACATCGATGCCATGCAATACTGGGTCCGCGAATTTGACGTAGACGGATTCCGGTATGATGTGGCGCATAACGTACCGGAGGATTTCTGGACCACCGTCTCGGACAGTCTTCGCATCATGAAGCCGCTCCTCCTGCTGGGAGAAAGCGAAGTGCCGGCTTTCAGGAACAATGGTTCGCTGGACAATGATTATGGGTGGGAGTTCCACCATATCATCAATGAAATTGCCAAGGGGCGAAAAAATGCAAACGATATCGACAGTTTCCTGGTGAAAGACCGGATGCGGAATATAAAAGGCTATCACATCTATTTTACGTCCAACCACGATGAAAATTCCTGGCAGGGCACTGAATTCGAACGGATGGGAGATGCTCACAAAACGATGGCGGTGCTGGCTTTCCTGTTTGATGGCATGCCTTTACTCTATAGCGGACAGGAAGAACCCCTCAAAAGAAGACTTGCCTTTTTTGACAAAGACTCCATTGATTGGAAAAATTATGCCTATGAGGGATTTTATAAAACCCTCTTTGACCTCAAACAAAACAACCGGGCCCTGGGCAACGGGGAAGCCGGAGCACCCCTGGAAAAACTGCTCGCTCACCGGAACGTGTTTGCCTTCAGGAGAACAAAAGATGGTCAGTCCGTCACTGCGATCATCAATGTCACCGGCAGAAATCAAACCATAAGCCTGAACGAGGACCTTCCTAAAATGAAAGAAATCTTCACCGGAAGGGAAAATGCATACCAAAAAGGCCAGAAAATAATGCTCAAACCCTGGGAATACCTGGTTTATACCAACCAATAGCGGATGAAACTGGAGGTATGGGCTATTGGAAAGACCTCAGAAGCATACTTATCTGCGGGCATCCTGGCTTATCGGCAAAAAATCAGCCATTATATTCCCTTTGATTACCAGGAACTGCCGGAATCCAGGCAACAAAAATCCGCGGAAAAAGGCAAAGCCCTGAAAAACCAGGCGGAGCTCCTCATTTCAAGGCTGGCTCCGGAAGACCATGTGGTTTTGCTGGATGACAAAGGGAAGCAGATGAATTCCATACAGTTTGCAGGTTACCTTAATGGATTCCTGATTTCATCTTACAAGCGAGTGGTGTTCCTGACCGGAGGAGCCTATGGTTTCCATGACTCTGTTTATAAAAAATATCCCGAGAAATTATCTTTATCCAGCCTGACCTTTCCCCATGACCTGGTTCGTTTAATTTTACTTGAGCAGATTTACCGGGGATGTTCCATACTTAAAAATCAGCCTTATCACCATATATAAACCCATCATACAAACTCAATGACCGTTACCCTATTATTGGTGATCGCCAATGTGATCATTTCCTGGCAGGCTTTTCAACGCCACGATATCCTGGAAAAACTCAAACACTGGCCCTATGCCGAAAAAAGGAACCATGAATATTCCAGGTTGCTGACCGGCATTTTCCTGCACGGCGATTATATCCACCTGGCACTGAACATGTATGCCTTGTATAGTTTTGGCACCCTGGTGGAACATCAATTTGAGGCCCTTTTTGGCTCCACCGGCGGGAAAATCCTTTACCTCTCCATGTACCTGCTGAGCGGTGTTTTTGCCAACCTGATGACCTATCACAAACACCAGGACCAGCCGGGTTTTGCCTCCGTAGGCGCTTCCGGAGCCGTGTCCGGGATCATGTTGTCTTTTGTGATTTTTTACCCCTGGGTCAAACTCCTTCTGTTTTACGTCATCCCCATCCCCGGAATCCTGGCTTCCCTATTATTCCTGCTTTATTCAAGCTATGCGGCCAGGAAGGGTCATGGTTTTATTGATCACACTGCGCATTTCTGGGGCGCTGTTTTCGGATTTGGCTTCACTTTTTTATTAAAACCTGCTTTATTCCTGTATTTTATTAATGAGGTGATCAGTGGCATCTCGTTCTGATGAAATTGGAACAGTGGCCTTAAGGACCGGCTAAATCAGATCTTAAAAAGATGAATGCCCCCTGGTCCTTACCTGGATCCTGCGGCAACGCCATACCGCACTATGGTGGGATTGACATGGTCCGTCTCCACTACTCCGTCACGCATCCTGATAATCCGGTGTGCATGGAGGGAGATGTCGTGTTCGTGTGTGACCAGGATAATGGTATTCCCCTGGTTATGAATCCTTTCAAAAATCCTCATGATTTCATCGCTGGTTTTTGAATCCAGGTTACCGGTTGGTTCATCGGCTAGAATAATGCTCGGGTTGTTGACCAGTGCCCGGGCGATGGCCACCCGTTGACGCTGTCCCCCGGAAAGTTCGTTGGGTTTATGGGTCATCCGGTCTTCGAGCCCTACGATTTCGAGTACAGATTCGGCTCGTTCGATGCGGAGGGACTTGCTCATTCCTGCGTAAATCAGCGGCAGGGCTACATTGTCAAGGGCAGTGAGTCTCGGAAGCAGATTGAAGGTCTGAAATACAAATCCGATTTCTTTATTCCGAATCTGGGCCAGTTCCCGGTCTTTCATATGGCTTACATCATTGCCATTGAGATGGTAGGTGCCACTGGTGGGCGTATCGAGGCAGCCAATCAGGTTCATCAGGGTCGATTTTCCGCTGCCGGAAGGACCCATGAGGGCGGCGTACTCATTTTTATAAATGGAGAGGTTCACCCCGTTCAGGGCATGCACCGAATCCTCCCCCATGACATAAATTTTGGTAAGTCCTTCGATTTCGATCAATGCACTCATTTTTCAATCACTTTTGGTACCAGAAAATAGGGTTCTTCTTTCAGATGGGCATTTTTCAGGGCTTCAACGGAAGTAAGTTGAGAAGCGGAATCATCCGGACGCAGGGGGCTTTGCTCTGACCCCAGGTAAACCAGGGGCTCAAGTCCTTCCGTATTGATTTCCTGCAATTTGTCGACCATATGCAATATTTGCTGCAAATCCCCTCGCATTTGCTGCCGTTCCGATTCGGTCAGTTCCAGTTGTGCGAGGGTTTCTAGTTTTAAAATTAAATCGCGGTCTATCTCCATCTTTCATTTATTAGATCAGCACCCTGAAAAGATCGCTCAAGGTACGATTTTAAACTCTTACCTATTTTTACCTGAAATAGTATCTTTCACCCCCGAATGCCGTCAGAACCAATCAAACACATCGCCATCGCCGGCAACATCGGTGCCGGCAAAACAACCCTGGCCACCCAGCTCGCCCGCCACTACCGTTGGGAGGTATTATACGAAGATGCTTCCGACAATCCCTACCTGGCTGACTTTTATTTTGATATGAACCGCTGGTCCTTTAACCTGCAAATCCATTTCCTTCATAGCCGGTACCGGCAGGTGCTGGCTATACGGGCCGGGGAGTCGCCCGTGATCCAGGACCGTACAATTTATGAAGACGCCCACATCTTCGCGCCGAACCTTTTTGAAATGGGACTCATGTCCAAGAGGGATTTTGACAGCTATCAGCACCTGTTCCAAACCATGTCTTCCCAGATTGAACCGCCCGACCTCCTGATTTATCTCCGGGCCAACATTCCCACCCTCGTTGACCACATCCAGTCCAGAGGCAGGGACTATGAGGGAAATATGAGCCTTGATTATTTAAAAAAACTGAATAAAAAATACGACGACTGGATTGAGCAATACAAATCCGAATTGCTGATCGTTCCCGTAGACGAACTGGACTTTATAAACCGGTCCGAAGATCTGGGCAAGATCATCAATATGGTAGACAGTAAAATCCATGGCCTTTTCTCCTGAAATACAAATTCCATCTCCATGCACCACAAGTTGTTCATCCCGCTGGTCGGTTTATCCCTGATGACCGCCTGCAAACAAAATCAAT
The DNA here is from genome assembly GCA_964405735.1 of uncultured Saprospiraceae bacterium. Lineage (GTDB taxonomy): Bacteria > Bacteroidota > Bacteroidia > Chitinophagales > Saprospiraceae > JADJLQ01. The sequence continues at coordinate 15,022 of CAYOPD010000092.1, forward strand.
CCCCTGAAACCACCATGTCAAACAGCGCCTTCCATCCTGAACAATTCCAGGCACCCATAGCCCCCGAAAAACCCAAAGAACTAACCGCAAGCGGGGATACCCGGATCGATCCCTATTACTGGCTCAATGAACGGGAAAATCCCGAGGTAACCGCTTTCCTGGAAGCAGAAAACAGGTATGCCGACAGCGTCCTGTCCCCGGTTAAACAACTCAAGGATGACTTGTTCCAGGAATTAAAATCCCGGATCAAGGAAGACGACAGTACCGTGCCCTATTACAAAAAAGGCTACTATTATTATACCCGGTTCGAAACCGGAAAGGAATATCCTATCTACTGCCGAAAAAAAGGCAGCCTGGAAGGCCAGGAGGAAGTGCTGCTCAATGTAAATCAACTGGCAACGGGTCACGCCTATATTCTTGCCGGGAATATCCAGGTCAGCCCGGATGACCGTTACATGACCTACATCGAAGACACCACCGGCAGGAACCTGTTTACCGCTTATATCAAGGACCTGAAGACGGGCCAACTGCTGCCAGACCTTTTCGAAACGGCAGGTGGGGTGGAATGGATCAACGATTCCAAAACCATCATTTACGAAACCAAAAACGCGGTGACCCTGCGCACCGACAAGATCTGGAGGCACCGTCTTGGCACAACCAGGGATGAATTGCTATTTGAAGAAAAGGATGAAACCGCTTACTGCAGCATTGGCAAATCGAAATCGGACGCTTACCTCTTTCTCAATCATGGATACACCCAAAATATCGAAACGCATTTTATGCCCGCCGACGACCCCAACGGCCGTTTTACCCTTATCAAGCCCAGGGAAAAAGAGTTTTATTATTCCGTCGAACATTTCGGAGATCATTTTTATATCATGACCAATAAGGACGGGGCCAAAAACTTCAAGATCATGCAGGCCCCGGTCAACGCATATTCGGTGCAAAACTGGACAGACCTCATTGCCCATGATGAAGCGGTGTTGATCGAAAATTTCGAAATCTTTAAAAACTTCCTTGTCGTGCAGGAACGCAATAACGGGCTCAACCAGATCCTCGTCCGAAAATGGACGGATACCAGCTCGCATTTCATCGATTTTGGCGAACCGACCTATGCCGCTCATCTTGGTGAAAATCCCGAATTCGACACGGATAAACTTCGCTATGTTTTTAATTCCTTCAAAACCCCTCCTTCCACCATAGATTACGATATGGTGACCAAAACCAAGGAGGTAAAAAAAGTACAACCGGTGCTGGGTGGGTATGACGCCAATCAATATGAGACCGAATTGGTCTGGGTGGATGCTAAAGACAAGACCCGGGTACCCCTGTCGCTGATCTACCGGAAAGGAATGAAAAAAGACGGCAGTGCACCCTGTTACCTCGTGGGATACGGTTCGTATGGTTCAACCTATGACCCCGATTTCAACAGCAACTGGATCAGCCTCGTGGACCGCGGCTTTGTTTGTGGCATTGCTCACATACGCGGGGGCATGGAGTTGGGATTGAAATGTTTTTTGAATTGTAAGATGTAAAT
>CAYOPD010000093.1:0-10582 GCA_964405735.1 uncultured Saprospiraceae bacterium
TATCCCTGGTCCTTTCGGGCAATAAAACGATCAATGCTTATGGTGTGGAATATGTGGTCTTTGGTTTGGTGATCGGTTTATTGTTGAGTAATTTGGGCCTGGCTCCCTCCTGGCTGAGGAAAGCTGCCCGGTCCGAATTTTTTATCAAAACCGGCCTGGTGATCCTGGGGAGCAGTGTCTTGTTTACCGATATCGTCAAAGCCGGCCTACCGGGGATTTTACAGGCCATACTTGTCGTCCTGGTGGTCTGGTTTGTTGCCTTATGGTTTTGCCGGAGATTAAAAGTGGATGACGAATTCGGCGTCATCCTGGCTTCGGCGGTTTCCATTTGCGGGGTGTCCGCTGCGATCGTAGCGAGCGGGGCCATCCACGGTGACAAGAAAAAACTGTCCTATGTCACTACCCTTGTCCTCCTGGTGGCGATTCCGATGCTGATCCTGCAACCCTGGATCATCCGGCATTTTAATATACCCGAGTTGGTCGGAGGGGCCTGGCTTGGCGGTACGCTTGACACAACAGCATCCGTGACGGCCGCGGCCCAATTGGTTGGACCCCTGGCAACAAAGGCCGGCGTGATCGTAAAATTTTCTCAGAATGTACTGATGGGGGTGGCTGCCTTTTTAATAGCAGGCTGGTGGGCCTATACCAAGAATCAAACTCAGGAAAGGCAAAGAGTAAGTATAAAAACCATTTGGCAACGGTTCCCGGTATTTGTCCTGGGTTTTATCGCCGTTTCCCTGATCTTTTCTTTTATTCTCCATAGCGACACGACCAAACAAGTGAGCGGATTTCTAAACGCCCTGCGAACCCAATGGTTTGCCCTGGCATTTGTATCCATAGGCCTCGAAGCCCGCTTCAGGGAATTGTTTCAACTCCAGGGAGGAAGGCCTGCGGTGGCTTTTATGGGCGCCCAGGCATTTAATATCCTATGGACCCTGCTCTGGGCCTATCTCTTATTTGGAGGCCTGTTATTTCCCCCGCCGGATATTCAGTGATTATTTTTTCAGGAAAAAGTCCATACCCATCCGGGCGATATCGTCGATCACGCTGCCATCACCGTTGCGGTCCAGGAATTTCCCGAGCAGGCCCATTTGCGGCTGGCTGGTGGTTTGAACGGTTTGTTTGAGCAGGTCACCGATACCGCCCACGCTGACGCTGGATTGTTGCCTTTGTTTTCCAAGCAGTCCCAGGATGATGGGAGCAAGGATGGTGGCCAGTTGGGCTACTTTCGACCGGTCCAGTCCGCTCACCCGGCTGATCATATCAGATACATTGGTTTGCATGCCCCCCAGGATGTGAGCCAGGATGCCACTGCCATTGGACGTAGCGGTATTGGCCGGTTGTCTTTGACCGGTGACATAGCCCATCAGGTCGTCCAGGATACCCCCGTCGTGGTCCCTGTCAAGTGCTGATACCAAAGCGTTGAGGCCGGAGGGATTGGTAGTATTTTTATTAAGGGCGGCCATCAGGGTGGAGGCGATGCCGTTGGAGGCCGCTGCCACTTGCCGGGTATCTTCCACCCCGATTTGTTTTCCAATTTGCTGGAGTACTTCAGGGCTTAGTTGTCCCTGGAAAAGGTCGATCAGATTCATATGTTTGTTGTTGAAATGGATTAAATAAACCGGGGTTCACTGCAAAGATAATCATAAAATAAACAGAGGTTGTGCAATTACGCGTCAGGAGTGCATGACCTTTTTAAGGGACGAAAATTTACTAAATCAGGGCTGTTAACATGGTAAAGAGATGTTCCCTCCGAAAATCATCCATGCTGCATGCAACCATCCTGGATGCTTTGGTGTTATAGACTAAATTTTCTTTCATGAATAAACCCCAGATCCTGCGCAATATCCTGATCGGCATCGGTGCGCTCATTTTCGCCATGTTGATCTTTTCCAACGTTTTTGTGACGATCCAGCCGGGGCATAAAGGGATTGTATTCCGGCCTTTTGGCAGAGGATTGGTCAAGGACCGGATTTTCAACCAGGGTTTTCATATTGTGGCTCCCTGGAACAAAATGTATGTCTATGACGTCCGTATCCAGGAGTCTTTTGAGTCCATGGAAGTCCTTTCCAGGAACGGCCTGGGAATCAAGGTGGACTTGTCTTTCCGCTTCAGTCCGGTACAGGATAAGATCGGTTATATCCATGATGAGATTGGTACATCCTATGCGGATAAGATCATCAAACCGGAGATCCGTTCCGCCACCCGGGAAGTCATAGGGAAATACCTCCCGGAAGAACTTTACTCCAGCAAAAGAGAAGCCATCCAGGATGAAATCTTCACCCGCTCCCTTGAAGAGATGGCCAAAAAGAACCTACTGCTGGACGCTATTTTAATACGCCAGGTGGAATTGCCCCAGACCTTGCAGGAGGCCATTGAGCGAAAGCTGAAGGAAGAACAATCCTCTCTGGAATACGAGTACCGCCTGGAGAAGGAACGCAAAGAAGCCGAGCGCATCCTGATCGAGGCCAACGGAAAAGCCAAGGCCAACCAGGTGCTGTCCAACAGCCTCACCGACAAGATCCTCACCGATAAAGGAATAGAGGCCACCCTTCAACTGGCCAATTCACCCAATACCAAGGTGATCGTGGTAGGAAGCGGCAAGGAAGGATTGCCGTTGATATTGAATGATAAATAGGGATGGGGATTGAGGATTGAGGTTTGAGGTGAGAGTTGGGAGGAATGAAGAATGTTTCTTGTTCACCAGAATTTACTCTGAGGCCATCGTTTTTCCATTTCGTAATATTCCGCCCTCTTGTTCACATGATCGAAAAAATCGTGGTGGTATTGCTTATCCAGGTGGATCAATCCGGAATGGTCAGATAAAGAAGTCTGTATGGCTTCGGCAAGCCGGGAAACCTGATCCAGGCAAATCTGGTTTCCGTGGCCACTCAATGGATCTGTGCTGAATGAGGATTCGCCGACGGAAGCCCAATGATCGGAAGCGGTCTGCCAGGCAATGCCCGTTCTGGCGTCCAGTACCAAAGGTTCGTTTTCATCCCGGCCGGCCTGAACATATCCCCGGGTATAATAAGAGGATTCCAGGCAATGCATGAAAAATTTCCGATACTGATTGGAAGGATTGCTGGCATGATTGGTGATTAAAGTGGCCTGTACCCAATCCGGCGAAGTCAGTACATACCACCAGCCATAGGCTATGGATTCGATCGCAAACAGGGAGCCGTGCCGGCTGTTGTCCTGCCGGATCCATTTTGAAATCGCTATATGATCATCCACAAATTTTCTTTGTGTGAAAAATTTATTGATCACCGCGCCGTTTCTTCCGGTTGCATCCACCAGGAATTTACCGGTAATTTCATGGCTCAATTCATTTTCTCCTGCCAGGCTCAACTTCCATTCCCGGTGATCATAGACAGGAGCTTCGGCTATTTTTCCGGGAAAAACACGTATGGAGGCCAGGGCAATTTTATCCCTTAAAAACTTTATCAACCGGGCTTTGTTCAATTGAAATTGATGAAAGGGGGTACTGGTTTCATGGTAGCTGGTGCCCCAGGCTGAAATGGTTTTTTCAACCGGCACCAGGCAAGCAGCCATATCTTCAGGCTCTAGAAACGCCTGGAGGTTTTCATAAAATCCGGATTGAATGTTTTCCCACCAGGATTCCCCATAAGCGGGCAAGCGCTGTCTGGTAATCAGCAAACATGAAATATTTTGTTTTTGTAAAGTCAGGGCAAGGCAAAATGCGGACAGGCCGCTGCCGGCAATAATGACGTCGGTATGGACTTTCATTGGTTAAACCTTCCCCCTTTCTTTTTCTGTAAACTCACCCGTAGCCGGGTCGCGTACCAAAAATCCATTCTCAAACCATTTTTCCGCCATGATATTCATGTCGAACAATTCTTTGCCTTTGGCATTACGAAACCAGGGTACCATGCCTTTGGCACCCGGTACGTCGATCGGCCTTTGGGCTGGCCAAAACGGGTAATTGGAGTCCGGGTCCACCCGGCATTCTTCAAAATCGGCCTGCCAGGGCAGGGCCATATTCCTGGTGAAATGACCGGGTTCCAGGTGATCTTTCATGTCTGGCGCTATGAATGGATCAGGTTTGCTTCGATCCACGCGGAAGGGTTCTCCGAAAATCTGAGTTTTCCGGATTTGCCATCCCACATCCACCCCTGGATTGAAGGCGCCCCCGCTTGCATTTTCCATGCTGGCAATATCGAGTGAAACCGGTTTTTCCACTGCTGTTGGGGCTTTGGTGACGATAAACTGGCCTTCCGCCCATCTTCTCATCAATTCATACTGGGTCCGGGTGAGGGATAAGAAAGGGTCGTCTCCCTTGCCGTTGGAGTCCCCGAGCATCATCGGCATGGTCTGATGTTTATCCCCTTTTTTGCCGGGGGGCCTCAGTTTTTTGAATATGGCCTCCCGAAGAGGTTTCATCCCTGCAGTATTATCGTTTAGGGAATCCTGCATATTTTTCAAATCCAGCAATCCATGGGCTTTGAAGGCCAGGGCATAGGTATACCGGTAGCTTTCCCCCCTTTCCAGGATTGGAAGGATATCATCATGAAAACTGGGTTTATAGGTGCTCAACCGGGTATATCCATTGGATTTGAAATCATCGGCGATGGCTTTGAGGTTGGGATAATTCTTCAACATCTTATGGCTTGCATGATCTTCGGAGCGAACCATCATATCGACTAGCAAATCATACAGGGTCACAGCTCCCCGGATCTCCGGTGCAAAATCGGGTGGGCCGACCAACACCCATGCCGGCAAAGCCTGTATCGTCGTCCTGCTTCTTTTAAATTTGATAAAAGCGAATACATAGCCATCCGAGACGTCGTCGTACCAGCCTTCGTTTTCCGAAAAATTGCCCAGTTTCTTGAATTTGGACTGGACAAAGCCGGACTTGCCTTTCCCTCCAATGAAGATCAGCCTTCCTTTCGAATCCGTCCTCAGTTCTCCCAGGTAACGGTCTGCTTTGGGTTGATTTTTAATCCAACGCTCTTTGGTAGGGTCATCAGAACTTCTTTCGGTAAAACGGAAATCATCTTTATCCCCCATGTTTCGGCCTGATATGGTCCGGGCTCCGGGATCGATCATCCATTCTTCAGGTTTCCCCTTGTTTCTCCTGCTTCCAGGGTGGGGGACAATATCCCCGAAATATTGAAAGAAATGAAAGAAGGAGGCTTTCAGGTTGGCGACATGGACATACCAGCTGATGGACTCCACGTCCTTTTGATCCAGGTGAATTTCGCGGAGCGGCTTCTGATTCAGTTTCCGGTATTCCCAGATCGTAAAGCGGACGCTTTGCGGCCTGATTTTGCCCTTGGTTTTATAGGACTGGGCAAACTGCCTGGCATATTCCTTTTTATCCGATTCCTGGTTGGACCATGGGATTTCCGGTCCCAAAAAATGTTCCGAAGCGCCGGCGTTGCCGACCCGGGCCATGCCGATCCCCGGATGAACCCTGTACACTTTTTCAAACAAACCCATACCGGAAAATTGATGTTTTACACCAGTTTCAGTTCGTCATAAACAAAACCTTCTGTGGGTACGCTGACCTCGAATTCATCAATTATGGGGTAAATATTTTGCGGGGTCAGGGCGCTCCCCGGGGCGCTGGGGGTGGAACTGACCGTGACATAATTAGGCCCATTGACGCCCAATTTTTCTTCCTTTGCCCTGAGTGCTTCGATCGTTTCCAGCAATTTCTTCAGTTCCCCGCTTCCGGAATCATAACCTACCTGGCCTTCGATATGCCGGGCCAGCCAGTCCACTGCATCCCGTTCAATCCCGGCTTTGATGGGCAGGCAGACGCGCACCCATGGGCTGTTGATGAATTCATTCCGCCGGTCGTCCCCATCCAGCTGGATCACCCAACCGAGGGAACTTCCCAAAGGTGCCGGATCCGACTCATCCGTGATTTCATAAGGAGCGCGCGCAAGGCCGGTAGCCCCCGAAGTATAACGGGGCCTCCACCAGGAAGGATGGTTGTATACAAACATGGCCTGGATGTCGAAATACCGGTGAAAAAACTCGATCTCCAGGGGATTGGGCTGTGAGGGATCGATGCCCTGGGCAAAGAGGAGGGAAATCATCCGGTTCATGACTTCATACCGTTCTTCCATACGAAGGTCATTGGCCGGACGTTTCGGGATCTTGCTTTTTGCGGTGATCTGGTTTTTTTGTTTTTCAAACTGTTCGTTGAGCGCCTGCTCTTTGAGGGTGGCCCTGGCTGCCGCTACCTCGGTTTCCCAGGCTGCCAGCGTAGCTGCCGAAGGTGACCAGCTATAGGTATAGGCCACGCTCACGCTGCTGCTGTCGCCGGGGTTGACCCCGATATTCACCGTAAAAGTCTTTTTACCCGGATCAAAAGCGGCGCCCCACTGCTGGTCATTCATGGGAGAAGGGGCTTCGTCGTTTTTTCCTCCGCCATCCAGGTCAGTGATATTGTCAATGCTCACCGCCGTGATATCCCGGTCTGAGCCGGAGTTGATGACAATGGTCACAAAATATTTTTGACGCGCGGTATCCCAGTGGAGGGATGAACTGGTGGAGCCGGTATCGGTGCCTCCTTCAGGCCGGGGCCTTACACCGGGTGGTATTTCTGGCACCGCTATGGGATCGGATTCCCGGTACAAAACAAACTTGCTCCTGGCCAGGCCTTCCCCAGGATTCGGGATATAGATTTGCCATACCATTTTCGGGCCCAGGTCCTGGACTTTCACCCGCACTTTCCGGAAGACCCTGCGCAACCCGTAACTTACTGGCGAAGGGCTGTTGTTCTGGATTACCCTTTTCTGGAGATTGGTGGTGGTGAAATCGTTGGTATCCTTGGTCCGGAGACTGAATGTCTTATGGATGCGTTCTGAAGCCCTTTTGGTGATTTCCTGCACCCTCCTCGAAGTTTGTTCCCTGGACCGCTCAGAGGAGGTGGAAAAATCTCCGCTGGCACTGGCCCCGACCGACCAAACTCCGATGGTGCCGCTGGCCTCGGCCGACATGGAAGCGGAGGTATCCCGCTGGATCATGGAGGAGACCTTGTCCGAGATTTCTTCCGAATTGCGTTCCTCCACGGAACTTTCGGTGGTGGTTTCCATGCCGGTTTCCATGCTTTCTTCGTGTATGCGTCTCATCACCGTCTGATAAACCACTTCAAAAGTTTCCAGGGGCGCGATCGTGAAGGCCTGTTCAATCGGACCGGTGCCTTCCTGGACATTGAAGTACAGTTGCCGGTAATAATGAGCTATGCCGATCGGGGACAGGGCTTCTTCCATTTTATGGAATGGGAACAAATGGTAACTTTTGGCGTCCCCGATTTTTTTTAAGGCCTGGTCAATATGAGTGGCCAGGTTTTCTTTTTTGGTAACGGCCGCATCCGCTGCTGCCAATAACTGAACATAAGTTTTTTTGAAGGCTTCCTGGAAATTTATCAAGGCGGCCCCCTTGCCAAAATTCCGGTTGACAACGATGGGGACCTGTCTGAGCCCGGTGTGAGGGTTTGCGGTGAACCCCGTATCAATGGCGTGGCTCAGCTTGTCCGATGCAAACCGGAATTCGGCATCCATCAAGCCGTGCAGGAATATTTTTCCATCAAATTCCAGTGCCTCGGGATACCCTTCCACCTGGACCGGTGTGACCAGTTTTTCATCCAGGGGCCGGGAGGTATTGCTCAAAGGGCGCTGGAGTCCTTTGGATTTCAGTTTCGGATCTTTTTTGGGCAGATTGGGTAGCCCCTCGACTCTACGATCCATGACCAGTTGCTGGGAGGTGGAAAGCCGGCCATCATTCCTGGAAGGCCTGCTGTTCAGGCGATAGGCCAAGGCGGAGGCCAGGTTGCACAGAGCAAAGCCGGAAACCCACCTGAGGATAAGGGGTTCATAGGTGGCGAGGACCATGCTGGCATAGGCCTCCTCGAATTTTTTGAGTTCTGTTGCCATAGGACTGAACGGGGTTTAATGGAATGGCAAAGGGTAATGGATACCTGATAGACTAAACTACAAAATTTTAGGATTTGTTGTGTCCGTATTTACTTCATGGTTGATTTTAGGACTAATTGTACGGGGATATTCAGGACAAGGAACGCAGGGAGGTATGAGGTGTGAGGTGTGAGGTATGAGGGTTGAGGTGTGAAACGGTGCGATTTAAAATGCTCAGTGAGTCCTGAAATTCCATTTGGAATTATCACTGTTAAAATCAAATGCTGCCAGGGTGGGGGTGCTGTCTCCTGAGGATACCAGAGCTAATTTTTTATCTGAGCCGGGAACGGTCTTAGGCATTATCCTGTAGGTGCCGTCCGTCAATTGATCGATGCGCCATAATTGTTCGGGGGCGCCGGTAAATGTCGGTACGGTTATTATTTCAGCATCCGCAGTGGCAGCCAGTGCCCGGTCTGTTCCTGTAAGTACGATTTTATAATAAGGACCGCCCAAATACCCGGTGGTATCGGGAGCATCTGTAATCGTCCATTTTTGATGGGGACGGGACATGTAGTCGCCTATTCTCAATTTGATATTACCCGTCGGCCAGTTTTTTATCACATCTGCTAATTGCTGGGCCGGAACGGGTTTTACAGGTTCATTGTTGGGCTGACCAAATCCCCGTGGTCCGCCTGCCATTCTGGTAAAATCCACAGCCAGCTCCAATCCGTATCCTCTTCTTACGGACTCAATTTCATAAGTGCCTTCTTTAAACTTTTCCCCTGCAACGGGCCATCCGTCTTTCCAAACCAAAGGAAGGATGCCTAATACGCTTCGGCCCCCTTGCTCCAGATCGGCTTCAAAATGGATGGACATCTTTTCAACTCCTTTCTCAAGAATAAAGTGTGCAAAATGCCCCGGTCCGATCAATCCTCCGCGTGTAGCCACCACCATTTTACCACCGCCTTCCAGCATGGTTCTTCCTACATTATCGAGGTAAGGGCCGTTTATGTTTCTTGAACGACCCACCACCACATTGTAGGTAGAGTTGGCGCCATCGCAGCAACTGCCATGGGTGGCCAGCAGGTAGTACCAGCCGTCCCGGTAGACTAAAGTGCTGGCTTCGCAGGCGATGGCCAGGTTGACCGGTTTGTTGCCTGCCTTGAGATTTCCGGTTTTTGGGTCCAGTTCTATAAGGCGAATGAATCCAAAATAGGTGCCGTAACTCAGCCAAAGGCGTCCCGTAGTAGGATCAAGCATTACACCGGGGTCAATGGCGTCGTTCTCTTCATAACCATCGGAAGAGGCTACTACAACCGGTTCAGAATATTTAAAATCAGGGGACTTGGGGTCCAGGGTTTTGTTCCACATGGTCAGAATAGCGCCTTTGTGGTTGCCTGCACCGCCGGTAGCCCCGTAAATGACAAGGTAACGGTCGCCCAATTTGATGGCATCCGGAGCCGCCCCGCCACCCGGTCTTACCCCGCCGCCATACCAGGTCCAACCGTCTTCAGAAATCAAGCCGCCGCCGCCTGTGCCGAAGGTGTAATACTTGCCCTCGCATTGCACGATGGTGGAGGGATCATGGATAAAAGGTCTTCCGATCTGGGCTATTAGCGTTTGGGTCATCCACAAAGCCAATAAGATGGTCAGGCCGCTTATTTTCATTCTTCTCATGGAATAATTTGTTTTCATTATTATTCGTAACCGATACTGAGGTTTTTTACGGGCAACCCTTTTTCATCCAAAAATCGGACGCAGAAATTGGCCATACCCGGTCCGTTGATGACGGCCCCGCGGAGGATGTTCTTTCCCTTTTTAAGCGTTAACCGTTCAGAAGTGCCATTATCCGCGATCATATCCCGGTCGCCGGAAAGCAACAATGCTTCCTGGCCATTCAACCACCACATGCAACCGGAATTGCATCCGGCAGCCATCCTGATGTTTTTAATTTCTTCATTGGAATGGATTACCGTGACCAGCCAGACCAGTATTCCGTAGGTTGGTTTGTTGATGGCGTAGGTAAAATGGTATAAATTAAAGTTGAAGGCCTTGCTGTCCAAGGCATACCACTTCAGTTCCTGGTCACCCACTTTTGCCGTTTCGCCGTTTTTGGGAACGGCGAGGTAATCGTCGGAAAAATTATCGGTTGAAAAGGCAGTTCTGAGGTACTGGTCCGTGAATATGTTATTCCGGGCAATATCTTTCTTTACCGGTTCCAGGACCAGCCATCGTTGAATAAAACCCTTGGCATCCGGCGCCTTTTTTGGGGCGGAGGTCATCGGGATGAAGTGTTTGGACAGGGTATGGGTCGTATCGCCTTTTATGGGTATGGGAGGGAGGGGTGGTCTTTGCCCCGGTCCCGGCCCCTGGGCAAAAGCGGTTAGGCCGCCTATTGGTAATCCTGACAAAACGGTAAAAATTAAAAGCGGCAACAGGAATTTGTATTTTCTATTCATGGCGATTTTCTTTCGTAAGGATTATTGGTTCTAAATTAGGAATAGATGATGCGAACTTACTGAACGAAGCTGAGTTTACTTGAATAATAAAGGGGCCATATGATATAAGCTGCGCCTCCAGGTTAGAAATTCATGAGCCGTTTTTTCGGAAACATAAGTGACCGCATTAAATCCGGCCTCTTTCAATTTAGTCCCGGCCTCCAATATCCTTTCAGGTCTTTCTTTACTGCCGGC
>CAYOPD010000093.1:10682-16460 GCA_964405735.1 uncultured Saprospiraceae bacterium
AGCGATCAGGTTGTCCATGATCAGATTAGCATGTCCCTGATTCGTCCAGGCGGTTTCGTCCTCTCCCCATCCATGTTGAAGGTACAGTACCGGGTATCTTTCGGAAGTGGATTTGTGATAGTCGGGAGGAGTATACACAAAGGCCCGGCGGGACGTATTGGTACTTGGTGATGGGAATAATACCTGGTGTACATGGCCATGAGGTACATTTTTCAATGCATAAAAATCCCGGTCGTGCGCAGGTATTTCTATTCCGCTTTCCCATCGTACGGATCCATAGAAATTATTAGCGCCCGGGTCATTAAATTTTCCGCCGTCAATTTTTACATTGTAATAATGAAATCCTTCGTCCAATGGACCTTCAGTAGTGCCCATCCAGGAAGTATCCGGTTGTTGTGTCAGTTTTGTCCCACCCCGGCCGCCCAATCCAAGACTTACCCGTACGCTGTCCGCAGCGGGAGCAATGATTTTGAACCGGGCATAGCCCTGCGAATTGACTTGCGGATATTCTTGCCCGGGTTGATTGAGTGAGGATGGCTTAAAATCTTCAAGGATGGCAGTCGATTGTGAAAAACAAATACAACTTGCCAGAATCGCAAAGACCGGGAGTAAAAAGATTTTATTATTCATGTTATATTATTTAAAAAGTCGTTGGGCAATAATCGATAAATAAAGTTTACAATTCATCCAGGTATGGCCTCCATCTGAAATAAAGCTTTCATATTTTATTTTCTTTTCATCCAATACCAGCATGTATTCTTTGTTGACGGGGTATAGTCCATCTTCTTTACCTACTCCGATCCAGAATAATTTGAGATTTTTATTGACAGCTGCAATATTGCTAAATGCCGCTTCATTATTTCTGTCAAATTCATTTTTAAGCATCCCGGGTGCAAAGCCACAAACATAAGCAAATTGGTCTGTATGATTAAGGCCAAAATAGAGTGTCGTTCCACCTCCGCCGGAAAAGCCGGCTATAGCTCTGCTGTCCTTATTGTTTATTGTTCGATAATTATTTTCCACAAAGGGCATCAGGTTATTGAAAAAGTCTGTTTTGAATTCCTGCAAATTGTCCCAATTGCGCAAACTGCCGGATGATTTGGCTATCCTGGGATAAGCTCTCCCATAGGGCATTGCTATTATCATAGGAACTGCTTTCCCTTCGGCAATCAAATTATCCAGTATAATATGGGCACGGCCTACTTTGGACCAGGTCTCTTCGACATCCGTCGTGCCATGTAACAGATACAATACCGGATATTTTTGATTTTTACTATTTTCATATCCCGGGGGCGTATAGATGATCACTGGCCTTGATCCTAATTCGGGGGAGTGGTAGTATCTGTAAGATAGGGTACCATGTGGCACATTTTTCAACGTATGCACCAAAGGTATTTTTCCGGTGATTTCCACCAGGCTATTTTGAAATCCTTCATTAGGGAAGATAGCTGTATTGCTTGGATCAGCTACCCGCACACCGTCTACATTAAATGAATAGGGATAAAGATCGGGTTTTATTGGCGCAGTCGTTACACTCCATGTTCCTTTATCGTCTTTTGTCAATAATAGTGGGTCTTTTTCAAACTGGGCATGAAGTTTTATCTCTTTTGCCTGAGGCGCATAAAATCTAAATGTAACGGAATTGTTTTCATGAACTTCCGGCGATATAATGGCCGGCCTTGGACTGGGCTGAGCCTTTAGAGCCATTCCGAAGAGGAAACCGGCAAATGTTATGATATGCTTTTTCATATTAAGGAAGATGATTTATATTCAATGATTATATCAATTTCAGCAAATCTGGGATTAGCGTCTGCACCATCAATGGGTATCGGAATATACGGGTGAAGGCGGATTAACTTATGTAAAACTGCAAATGGTGATCGGCATCAGGATCCAAACCCAAAGAGAAGAATAATATATTTTTATATTTATTGAATGTCCCAGTGTTTTTTATTTAAAAATCAATTGTGAAAACTGGAACAAACATCTTCTCCAGGTATGCCACTCGTGTGCACTATTAGCGGATTCATAATAGGTATTTTTAATTCCGGCTAAGAGCAGACCATCGCTTAACGATTTGGTGCGTGGGCCTTCGGATGATCCGATGCCTAAAAACAGTACTTTTACTTTTTTATTAAAAGTTGCCGGATCTGCAAATACTCCATTGTACGCGGTTTTAAGATCAGTTTGAGGATTAAGAAACAATGCGCCACTGAACCCACCTATGTAAGCAAACTTGTCCAGATTTTTAAGCGTAATATCAAATGTTTGAAAACCACCCCAGGATAATCCGGCCATGGCTCGGCTTTCACGATCTTTTCGTGCTCTGAATCTGGATTCCACCATGGGTATTAAATCGTTTAATAACATGGGGCCAAAGGATGCACCGAATTGGTTACGTTCCATTGTTATGTCAGCGCCGGGCTTTGGCCTGAATGCTTCTTCGATATTGCCGCTTTCCATGACCACGATCATGGGTTTGGCCTTCCCCTCCGCTATGAGGTTGTCGAGAATATAATTCATATGTCCTTGATTGGACCAGCCGGTTTCGTCTTCGGCCATACCATGCTGAAGATACATTACCGGATATTTCATTTTTCTATTGGCGTCGTATCCAGGCGGAGTATATACAAAACAGCGGCGTGTTTCATTCATGGTTTTTGAATAATAAAATACGGCCCTCACTTCTCCATGAGGCACTTGTTTGGCCATATAAAAATCTTCTCCTACAGTAGGAATTTCTATGCCGCTTGTCCATTTACCGGTGCCAAAAAAGGATTCGCTGGCAGGATCGGCCACCCGTGCACCATCTATCCACAAAAAATAATAGTGGAAACCAGGTTGCAATGGATCGGTGGTCACCGTCCATAAACCTGCCCCGTTTTTTTTCATATCGTATCGTTTACCCAGATCAAGTTGAACATGATGAGCGCCTGGTGCATCCAGTTTAAAAATGGCCCTTCCCTGTTCGTCCACTCTGGGATATTTATACCCGGCCACATTGGTTATAGCGGGTTTGGAGTGTTCAGGGAATTCTTGGATGTCAATGCCCATGATCTGCAACATTCTTACAGCATAGTTTTTTCCAAACGTTCTCACTGCTTCAGAAGTAAAATGTAATTTATCCGGTACAGATTCTAAACCGTCGGATGGAATGATATAGGACCGCGTATGGCGGTGTGGTAAGGTGGCGATAATATCATTCATGCTGGCACATTTGCCTCCTTGATCGGCTCCTACGACTTCGCCAGCAAGTAATGGGACTGCATTAGGCTGTAAATTAAGGTCGGCCAATAAATCATCATATACTTTTTTTACTTTAGCGGGCCATTCTTTATCCCCTGTATTGGATTCTCCCTGGTGTATTAAGATCCCTTTGATCACTCCGTCTTTTTTCGCGATCATGGCCATGTCTATTAATCGCTGATACGGATTTCCAGCATAAGCATCGGCCATTTTGAGCATCCAGGGCTTGGCCCGGGCTGAAGTATCGAGATAGGTTTTATATTTTTCTTTATCAAAGATTTCGATTTTGCTCCCCCCGATAGCGACATGAACCAGGCCTACCTTTACATTCTCAGGTAGATGAGCTATCATCGTTTTACCGAAATAATCAGCCGGAGACAAACCCGTCCGGCACCTGCAAAGAGGAGGTTTGGCATCAATCCATTCGCCCATTTTGCGGCCCAGCTCCGGGCAATCCACAGCGGATAATAATTTCAATCGTGGACTGCTAAACGTATCCTGTGGCTCAATCCTGGCGGCGCCTTCCATGTTGGATTGCCCGATGCATAGATAAATATAAAAATTAGGATCCTGAGCCCAAATATTTTGGCACCACACGATGGCAATACACAAAAGCAATTTTAATTTATTCATAAAGGAATGTATTATTTAATGGAATTCGTGATCCTGAAATAATCAAAATCGACAAACCCGCCAATCTGTTTTGTTGCGTAATGAAATAATCCAAAACGGTAACCCATAAAATGGGGCAGCGTATATGGCATTTTCATAAAATCTCCTATGGGTTGCCATTTTCTACCATCCAGACTGTAATAAAACCGGGCTAGATCTTTTTGTTCCTTAAAGTCACAAGTGGCTTTGAAGTACACCTTGTTTTGATCAAGGGGTATATTTTGAGATTCATCCAGTACGTTGTTATTCATCGTAGTCAGTACGATCCGGTTTAGGTTGCCAATCCTTTTCACACCCAGCTGGCCGAAATTTTTCTGCAACAAACACAAGCCGGCGTAATCCCCTTCTTTCAATCCGGAAACATCCAACGAGGTATAACCGCTGCATTCAGGTCCTATGGTGCGTTGAGTCAGGGTATTTCTTGCCGATACCAAGGAGGTATCCGTTCGGCCGGTTTTTAACCGCAAAAATCCTTTTCGATCTTCCAAGGACCAAAGACCATTTACAGGATTATGATTCCATTGCCATACTATGGGTAATGGGCTATTCTTTTTCTTTTTACGTTTGAATTCATCGGAGTGAACAATGCCCGGAATCAAACTTTTATTGGCAGGCAAAAGCAATTTCATGGGTACTTTGCCACTTTCACCCAATACAGGCCAACCATCCACCCATTGGACAGGCACCAAGTAAGGGATGCGGCCCACGCCGCCATTATCACGAAACAGATAAGCAAACCACCGGCCATCGGGGGTATTGATCAATCCACCCTGGGCCACCCCGCGATCCTGCAAGCCCAATCTACCCTCCCAGGGACCTTGAAGATTTTCCGCCCGGTGAACGACCACCGTACGCATGCCTCCTCTTGGCCAGGTGATGTTAAATAAATAATATTTCCCTTGTATTTTAAATAGCTGTGACCCTTCAGCACGAAGCATAATATTATTACCTGCAGGGGCACTGGCATCTTCTATCAGTACATTTTCCGGTACATCGGTGTTTATTCCTGAGAGATCCGATTTCATCTCTAAAATTTTGAGGTTGCCTGCGCCATATATCATATACACTTTGCCGTCATCATCGAAAAACAGGGTATGATCGTGATAAGCGGGTGAAAATGATTTTTCATTCCAGGGGCCCTTGATATTCGCGGAAGAGTAGATATGTGTTTTGCCGGAAGTGGCTGAAAAGGTGCTTACATAAAACATTCCATGGTGATATCGAAGGCAACTGGCCCATGACCCCCTGCCATAGGCGCTCTGGCCTTTTTCGAGCCGCATCGCATCGTTATTTACCAGGGTATCGTAGGCATAACTTTCCAGCTTCCAATTGACCAGGTCTTTTGAACTCATGAGTGGTAAGCCGGGGCTCATATGCATGGTGGTGCTGCTCATATAGTACGTATTGCCTACCCGGATGATGGACATATCCGGCACATCGGCATGCAGAATAGGATTGATTGCGTTTTCCTGCGCATAGACCGTTTGCCAAATCAAAAATGCAAAAATGTATAAAATGAATTTCGTTTTATTATAGTTACTTATTGCCTTTATGAAAGCCATTTCAATAACTGCTTCTGAAGCTTATGCATGTGCGCCTTGGATGGCGAATATAATAATCTTTTCAAAGGAAAGGAAACCCGGAAAGTGAAAGTCATTAGTACGCCCCAGAGCAATGGTTCATGGGTTTTTCATTTACATCTTGCGGCGCTCCCGAAGGCTTTCGGGAGAAACGTATTTACGGTAGTCCTCCTTCATTTCATTTCGGCGGATAGATGTGAGAGCCTCTCCCCGTTTGCGAAAGCCGACGGGGCAGGCTACTCGATTAGCGGATGTGCTTGTGTTTTCTGTCATGTTATTC
>CAYOPD010000094.1:0-10280 GCA_964405735.1 uncultured Saprospiraceae bacterium
TGATGTTGTGTTCGTCCGACAGGGCCAGGTCCAGATCGGTGGTGAACCGGTCCACTCCTGAACGGTTGCAAAGCTGGCCCAGCTTGTTTTCATCCCTTCCAACCAGGATGGGGTCAGGTACGATCACTTCATCGGCTCCCGCTTTTACTCCGCCCTGCCTGATGATTTCGGCGATCGAACGCATCAGGTGCTGATTGGTGCCCATCCTTCCGGTAACGCCATTCATGATAATCCCTATCTTATGTTGTTTCATATTCTGTTATGATTGTTGGCTTAGCAGTTTAAATAGGCTTCTTTGATTTGCGAAAGGAATTGGTGCTGGTCCATGGCCCAATACCTGTCGGAAAAGATCTCCACCTCGATGAACCCATTAAATCCGGCGGCCTCCGTCCAGGAACGGATCAAAGGCAGATCGATGCAGCCTTCTCCCATCAACCCCCGGTCGTTGAGCATGTCCAGCGGATGTATTTTCCAGTCGCAGATGTGGAAAGCAAACAACTTATGCATGTTTCCGCATTTTTTTATTTCCGTTTCCAGGGACGGGTCCCACCAAAGATGATAAACATCCACGGCCACCCCCACCCAGGGCGAGTCGATCGCGGCGGCCATTTCATTGGCCTGGGCCAGGGTATTGACCGCGGAACGGTCGGCCGCATACATGGGATGTAAAGGTTCGATGGCCAATTTTACTCCAGCCTGTTGAGCATGGGGGAGGACCGTCTGTATCCCATCCTGTATTTGTTTCCTGGACTCCTGCAGTGGTTGTCCTGGATCGGCTCCGCATACCAGCACAATCAATGGAGCCCCCAGGCTATGTGCCTCATCGATTATTTTTCTGTTTTCATCCAGCGCGGACTTTCTTTTTACCGGATCCGTGGAAGGAAAGAAACCTCCGCGGCAAAGAGAGACGATCTGAAGTCCCCGGTTCCGGATCATACGGCCCGTGGCCCCGATATCCCTTCCTTCCAGGGCGTTTCTCCATATCGTGATGCCTTTGACCCCGGCTTGGGAAAAATTTAAGGCTGCTTCTTCAATATTCCACGGTTTGGTTGTGATGGTATGAATACAAAGCCTTGAAAAATCCGTTAACCTGTCCATCTCAGTTTTTTTTCACGGCATTGAAATAAGCATAATAAGGTTCCTGGCGGAGAAGCTTTTGGGCGAATAAAGCCACTTCGCGGATATGATAATCGCCCCACATACTCGATTCGCCAAACGGTATTTTACTACCCGGTGGGACATAATCCCAGCCGTTTGGCCTGTGATAAATGGAGTGCAGGAGAAGCCCCTGGTGGCCGGCTTCGGTGCTCAGGTAAGGCGAATCCAGTAAGGTATTCAACACAGTCAGTCCTGCCTGCCAGTAATGGGTTCCAAGTTCTTCATCGCCTTTTCCGGTGAGATGGAGTCCGAGGCGAAGAAGACCCTGGCAACCGATAGCGGCAGCAGAACTGTCCACCGGCTCATGGTCGTTGTATGGATCGGCGGGCCTTGAGAGGTACTCACCCATTTTGGAGAGCCCGGGCGCACCGGTATCCCAGTAAGGTATGCCGTCGGTCGTGGCGTTTTGGATGTAAAAATCACAAGTGGCCCGTGCAGCTTTGAGCATCATGGCTTCAAATAATTCCCTTTCGCCCGCAATAAAAATTTCTTCGGTGGGTAATGCTTTGAGGAGTTCCAGTTGTTCCGCAAAACCGCACATAGCCCAGGCCAGGCCCCGGGTCCAGGTGGTATAACCCGAAAAACCCTGTTGTGAATTGGGGCATCGGTAGTTCCCGTCGCGGGTATTAAATATGCATTCGTGAGCGGTGCGTCCCCAGGTATCGTAGCCGTCACGTCCGTGGCCATAAAATACGGAATAGTCCGCGGTGGCCCGGATATGCTGGAAAGCCCGGTCCAGCAGGCTGATCCGGATGTCGTTTTCTGCCTGGAGCACATGTCCCAGCAAATGACTGAGAACCAGGGCCCGGCAGGAACGGATGGTATCTACAAAAAGGGAATGGGGTCCGTTGAAAGAATGGATAAATCCACCGGTTTTGATGGTTGTCCACCGGCTGGCCTGAACCGCCCCGGAAATTTTCAGGGCCAGTTCATAGAAATTTTTCTCCCATTCATTATGGGGCGTTTTGCCTTCATGCATCAGGCGAAGCAGGTTGCCGTAGGTACTTACATTGTTGAATCCATGGTCATGCACGCCAATATGGCTGATGTGGGGGGCCATGATTTTGACCGTACGGTCCCTGCCTAGTTTGAGAAACCAGTCGTCTCCGGTGGCGTCGAATTGCAGCAGGGCCGATCCGAACTGGAAACCCTGGGTCCATTCTGTCCAGCCGCGGGTGGTGTATTTTCCGGCGGCGGTAAAAACAGGAGAGCCTTTGGAGGGGTCGTATTCCCTCTCCAGGGCACGGATTTTTCCCCCGGAGAGGTCCCAGAACGCGGATATTTTGGAACTCAGGTCGTTCAGGGTGAGCTCCCGGTTTATTTTGAGCATATCTATGTTACTTTTTAAAGAAAAAGCGCTTAAAACTAAAATAAAATCAGGAGTGAAGGTAATCTCAACCGCGGCCAAAATCGGTAAGGTTACCGATATGCCAAATTTCAAAAATTTGGCATATCTATGATCTTTCAAATCCTGAACCAATTATTTGTAAATCATGCCAGAGCGCCGTCGGCAATTGACCCTTTTTGTTTCCGAACCGAATGGTGTGATCGAAAAAATCCGGGCTGACTATAATCCGTTACAATTCCTTCTTATCCCCGCCCACATCACCTTGTGCCGGGAAGATGAGATTGAGCCGCTTGACCAGGTCATCCGGAACCTGAGATCCATTTGCCTTAGCGAACCGCTGCGGATTGAATTCGGGCTTGCGGAGCGTTTCGGGGATGGTAAGGGAGTACTTCTTCCCGGTATGCCGGAGAATCCTGGTTTTGTTGAATTAAGAAAAACCGTGTTGAACGGCATCATTGCCCACCCACGCGGTCACGTCCCGCATATCACCCTGATGCATCCCAGGAATTCGACCTGCACTGCAGAGCTTTTCGAACGGATCAAAGGATTCGATTTACCGTCTGCTTTGTGCTTTGACACCATTAGCCTGATTGAGCAGAATGCAGGCGGGCCCTGGAGGGTGTTAGAAGAATTTCCAATTCACCGGCCATGGAACTGACCCTCACCGCTATTCTCACTTTCCTATCTACCAATATCGATGACCTATTTGTCCTCAGCCTTTTTTTTGGAAATAGAAGATACAAGCACCAGGAAGTCGTTGGCGGTCAGTATTTGGGTATTCTTTCCCTGACCGGGCTCAGCCTGGCCCTTTCCCTTATGGGTCTGTGGATGGATCCCGCTTATATCGGGCTCCTGGGTTTTTTTCCCGTCTATTTGGGTTTGAAAGGGCTCTGGACCAGGATTCGGAATAATAATTTGAATGAAACCATTGGGCCAGACGACCAATCATCAAACCTTCACGGCAATATCCTTACGGTGGCAGGGGTCACCTTTGCCAATGGGGGCGACAATATTGGGGTTTATGTCCCCCTGTTTGCCACCATGGGCTGGATGGAGAAAGGAATGATGGTGGGCATCTTTGTAATCATGACCAGCCTGTGGTGCCTTGCAGCGAAATACCTGGCAGGGCATCCTTATGTTTCCAGGATGGCCGATAAATATGGGCATACCTTCACCCCATTTATCCTGATTGTTTTGGGCCTGTACATACTTGCCGAGAGCGGAACATTTGGGATTTTAAAATGAGATGTGCCAAAATTCAAAAATTTGGCTTATCTATGAATATGGAACAAGAAGATAAAATATGGATTCATTTTTTCAAAGTGAAGAATGTGATGCTGTTCCTCTTTCTTGTGAATACGTTCTGCCTAAACGCCCAATCCCGTCCCATTCAAAAACTCGCCCCCGGTGTTTATTATTACTTCGGGGACGAACTTCAGAAAAAATCCGCCAATTGCCTGTGGGTGGTATTTAAAGATTATGTCCTGGCCGTGGATGCCAATTACCCCTGGGGAGCGGAGGAGATTATCCGGGAGATCCGGAAAACCACGGATAAACCGGTCCGTTTTGTATTCAATACCCACTATCATCACGACCATACCTGGGGCAATAGTGTATTCTTAGATTCCGGGGCGATCGTGGTTGCTTCGCAGGTAACTGCCGTCGAGATGCAAACCCTTGGGCAATTCGAATGGGATCGGCGATCGTCCTATAGCGGTGGCGACATGAGCCCATACCGGAGGGAACTACCAACGCTGACCTTTGACCAAAAGTTGGCTTTTGATGACGGGCTGCACAGGGTGGAACTGATTCGCATGGGTCCGGCCCATACTGCCGGGGATGCCGTAGCATGGCTCCCAAAAGAGAAGATCCTGGCTACAGGCGACCTCTGTGTCAACGGGAATCCCTGGGGCAATAACGTAGCGGATAAAAATGCGGATTACGATCGCTGGCTCAAAGTGCTGGATACCCTGGCCTCCTGGGGTGCAGAGACGGTAATTCCAGGGCATGGAGACCCCGGCAGTTCTGAGATCCTGAGGCAACAAAGAGAGTATCTCGCGGACATGCTGGCCCAGGTCCGTCAGGGGATTAAGGCGGGTAAATCCAAGGAGGACCTCATAAAAGAGATTGATCTCAGCAGGCATCCGGTACGGGGGGCGAATACGGTGTCTAATCACCGGTCGATCGGGGCGATGTATGACAGATTGATGGGATTACGGTGAAGATGCTCACAGAGTTTTGTTCACGGAAAGCGCGGGGCGCACGGAGATGAGGGAGTTTTTTTTGAACTCAATACAATTTCGTTTACTTCGAAGCGTCTTGCGCAAAATATCGATTCGTCTCTTGGGCATTTTCTCCCTATTTTGTTCATTGCAATAATATGACGCGGATCCATGAAAGATAAGTCCACCACACAAAAACTAAACCGGCGTTCCTTCCATAAATCTCTTGCTGTAGGACTGATAAGTCCGGGACTGATAAGTCCTATGAAAGCCCTGTCGGATAAACCGACAAACGCAGAAATCAAGGCCAATCATTTACATCATGTGGGAGGCGATTACCATGCGGTGATGGGAGACCCCGGATGGAATTGGAATGAAAAACAAAAGAACTGGACCAATAACCGCAATTTTCAATACCATCAAAGGCATGGAGTAAGGCATCTCACCAATATCATGGAAGGGATCTGGGACCTGGATGAGATGAAACGATGGAAAGACGATTGTGACCGAGGCGGTATGATCTGGGAGGCCATTCGTATGGACTCCGGATTCATCTATGCCAGACCCGGGGCGGACCAGGAGAAAAAATTGCTGGAAGTAATTGAAAATGTCCGGAAGGCTTCTGCGGCAGGTGTAAAAGTAGTTACCATGCACTGGACCCTGATCCCAATCCGGCGAAACGGCCATGCAGAAGGCAGGGGGGGCTCCAGTTATCATTCCTTCAAACTGGAAGGAAACTGGAGGGAGCTCCCTGCAGGCAACCATGGAAGGATCGGTTATGATGAGTACTGGGCAAGGATTACTTATTTCCTCAAAAATATTATTCCCGTCTGCGTGGAGTATGATGTGCGACTTGGGGTCCATCCCTATGATCCGCCAGGCCTGCCCAGGGGATACCAGGGTGTGGACAACTGGAATGCGGCGCCGGGTTCGGTTTTCGATTCCCTTAAAAAATACGAATCTATCGTAGACAGTCCTTACAACGGCTTTCAACTTTGCCTCGGTACGATAATGGAAGGTTTGAAAAATCCCAAAACGGAGCTCCTACCCATTGTTAAATACTTCGCAGATAAAGGAAAGATCTACCAAATCCATATGCGCAATATCAAAGGGGGTTTGCACGATTTTCAGGAAGTGTACATCGATGAAGGCGAGACCGATTTTATCGATGTGGTCCGCATCCTCCGGGATTCAGGTTATGCATGGTCGATCTGCCCGGACCATGTTCCCACCCACCCGGATGATCCCGGAGGTTACCAGGCTTTCGGGCAGGCTTTTGGTTATATCCGGGGGATGATTGATTCAGCGAATGCGGAAGTCCGGTAGATGAAAAAATACTACATCAGATGCTTTTATTCATTGGTTTTTCTCATAACCGCCCTATCCCTCATTTCGAATAGGGTGTATGGCCAGGTCGCGGCGGATACCGTTCGCATCCAAATCAAGGCCGTCTCAGGGATGCAATATGACCTCGTCCGTTTTGCGGTCAAACCGGGCAGCTGGATCAAATTGGTCCTGGCCAATACCGATGATATGGAACACAATCTTGTCATCGGCCGGAAAGACAGCCGTGCAAAAATTGTAACGGCTGCCCTCGCTCTGGGCAAAGACGGGCCGGCAGCCGGTTATGTTCCAAAGATGGAAGAGGTGCTGCGATCTATTCCTGTTCTGAAACCGGGGGAAGTTGATTCAATCGTATTTCGGGTACCCCGGTCCACAGGCGTTTATCCTTATGTTTGTACTTTTCCCGGGCATGGCAATATCATGTACGGGGCCATGCATGTGACCAATGGGGTGATGCCGCGGATTGCAGCGGATCTGAACGTGCCTGAGCACCGGAGAAAAGAAGAGGAAAAAGATCCAAAAGAAAGGCCTTCCGGCCATCCTTTCCTCCTCGTGCCCCCATATCATTACCGGGTGTTGATGCCGGATGCGGGCCCTGCGGCCATCGCGGTTTGTTTACCCCATGACCTGTCCTATTGCTGGGATGCCGGTGCCTGCAGACTGCGCTACGCCTGGACGGGTGAGTTTCTGGACCTCACGGACTATTGGACCATCAAAGGTGAGTTGTTTGCGAAAATTCTTGGCACGGTTTTCTACAGGGACCAAAGCGCTTATCCCTTGCGCCTCGGCCATCCTGATTCCATACCCTCCGTGAAATTTAAGGGGTATCGACTGGTCAGGGGTTATCCGGAATTCCACTATTTGATAAATGGAACCGAGGTTTTTGAATTGATCACTCCTGCTGACAAGGGTGAAGGCCTGATCCGCCAGATACGCATCCGGGATGCGGGCCGGCCGGTTTGGTTTATCCATGGATCGAAGGATGGGGTTGTTTACCGGAGCGATAAAGGCCGTTGGGTAGAAAATCAATTAAACCTGGATGCTAAAGAAGCTGCTCAATTCAACATTACCATGATTAAATCCGGACAATGAAGCAAGGTGCTTTTATACTGTTTATTTCCTTGTTCTCTTGTCGTCAGGCACCAGACGCCGTATCATCCGGTGTTTCCTACCGGGTTGAAGACATCCGGCTTCCCGAGGGCCTTACAGGGGAGACCGGTGCCATTGAATTTCTGCCGGATGGACGACTTGTGGCCTGTTTTCTAAGGGGGGAGGTGATGATCTACGACCCCAAAAATGAAGACTGGCAGGTTTTTGCATCGGGTTTACATGAACCGCTGGGACTCCTGGTCCTCAGTGAAAAACAAATGCTGGTCATGCAACGCCCGGAACTCACCCGCCTGGTGGATACCGATGAGGATGGCAAGGCGGATTTGTTTGAAACGGTGACCGATGCTTTCGGTATGACGGGCAATTACCACGAATGGAATTATGGGCCGGTCCGTGACGGGAAGGGTAATCTCTACATCGGTTTGAATACGGCTTCCGAGTACGGCATCGTCATGCCTGAAGTAAGAGGGAAACTGGATACGACTTTAGTGCCTGGGAAACCACTTCAAAAATTTGCCGCCGTGCCTTACCGGGGCTGGATCATGCAATTAGAACCGGATGGATCCATCCATCCCTTTGCCAGTGGATTCCGTTCTCCGAATGGCCTGTTAATTGATGATCGACACAGGCTGTTTGCTACGGACAACCAGGGAGACTGGGTGGGCACCAGCGTCCTTTACCAGGTACAACAGGGTCATTTTTACGGACATCCGGCCAGCCTGTTATGGGAAGAAGGGTGGGATCGGGGTGACCCTTCCAAACTGCCGGTAAAAGAACTGGATGGCATGCGAACCCTGGGCTCCGTGTTGTTTCCACACGGCATCATGGCTGCTTCGCCTACCCAACCGGTGATAGACAGGACCTCTGGGAAGTTTGGGCCATTCACCGGTCAGTTACTTATCGGAGAAATGAACCAGGAACGCATATTAAGGGTGATGCTCGAAGAAATAGATGGCCAGTTGCAGGGAGCCTGTATGCCTTTCCTGGACGGCCAGGGACTGCTCAAAGGAAGTAACCGGTTGGCTTTTGCTCCGGATGGCAGCCTTTGGGTAGGCCATGCCCAGCATGGTTTTGCCGGTGATCTGGGAATCCAGCGCATCGTCTACACCGGTCGCTTACCGATGGATATCCATGGGATGCACCTTCAGAGAGATGGCTTTAATCTGGCCTTCACCCAACCGGTCCACGATACCGTGATACTCGAACCCACCCGTTTCCGATTGAGGCATTATTATTATGAATATCATTTGAAGTATGGTTCCGATCAATTTGACGTAAAGGAAGTACCGGTGACCCGGGTCGAAATTTCCCAGGACAGGATGACGATGATTTTAAAATTACCGGAAATTAAAGCGGGATACATTTATGAATTGACCTTGCCGGATTTGATTTCTGATACCGGTACGAGACTGGAGAATAAATTGATTTGTTATACGGTGAATAAGTTGATGAGTGATGAGCAGTAAGCTATGAGTAATTACATCAAATCTCATTTATTCCATTAAAATATTTCCTGAAAAAATCCATGGCATTGGAATAAAAGATCTTGTCGATCATCTCCGTCGCCGTGATCCGGTTGGCAGAGTTTTTAAAAACATAATTTCCTCCGGACAACCATTCCTCTGCTTTGATCTCGAGACATTTCGCCAGGGCGGGAAGGTCTTCCGCCGACCAGAATAGGTTTACCGAATCGATGAGGCCATCGAAATCGCTTCCGATGGTCATGCAGTCCCACGCAGGGAGATGATGCTGGTCAAGCAGAACAGCTATGTGCTGGATATTGTTCCATACCATTCGGCTGTTGGCCAGTTGTCTTTTGAACTTCGAGGCAAACAGGCTCCTGAGCCGGGATCCGCGCTTGTAATTCCGGTTTGCAATCCTTCGCTCATCGAGCTGTAATCCGAAAATGCCCCCGCTGCGGGCCACGAACAGGATCTCATCGTCATAAAAATTGATGTCCTTGTCATACATGTGCCGGCCGGTGTCCTCCAGTCCCGGCCCATGTATTTTTTCCGAGTCACTTTTAAATCCATTGCAGGCACCATGGCTGACGATGACCGGCAATTGGCCGGCTGCGAGTTCCGTGGCACGGGAGTTTTGCAGATATTCAAAATATTGCCTGCGGGACAGGCTACTCATGTGTTTGATGTCGATTTGGATGCGCTTGCCGTTGGTGTTATCGAGCAGTCTCTCCAAAACCTTCCAACCGAGCGGGGTAAAACCGGTATTCATCTGGAATTCCTGGCGGGTCAGCTGGTCCTGGATCATATCAACCAGGCTTTCAGCATGTCCGCAAAGTTTATTGTAGAAATGGTGGGCGAAGGTCACGAAGAAGGGAGGATAGGTCCAGGCTTTCAGCTTGTCTACATTGGCCAGGAACTGGTTTTCGTCCCCAACCGCAAGATCCAGCCTGGAATCCAGGTTGTGCATGCCCTCTATGGTGAGAATGACATAAACGTTTTGAAGTCCATCGGCATGTCCTTCAGAGGCGATGGCCGATTCCAGCTCTGCAAAATTTTTAAGAAGGATGTATTTCCTTGCGGTACCACTGAGCCACACCGTTCGGTTGTGGAGCTCATTATAAAACCGGTATTCCCCTTCAAGGTCTTCGAAATAATCCTTATTGGACTGAAGAAAATTGATCCGGTCCTTGCCCAGGCCTGAAATGAAGTTGGTCAGGGTATCCGTCAACCATCCCGATCCGGTTTTTAAATTCACCAGTCCCTGTTCAATGGAATACAGGGAGGCGCAGATGCAATGGACATGCCCGTTGGTCAGGGTTTGAAAGTCGCTCTGGGTAAATTTGACCAGGCCCAGGCTGCGCTCCAGAAGCCGCTCCAGGTCATTGGGGTGGTCCTTACGCCAGATGCTGTGTTCTTTGGAGGGATCGGGGCTGTTCGTGCCCCGTTGTACCGAAAAACTCTTTCCATAGGGTTTTAAACCGGGGTGGACATGGATGTCGATCAGAAATGGACGCATAATAGCACTTTATAGGGTACGGAATCCTTTAAAGTGTAAAAGGTACGGAATTTGTCAGCCATCAGCGTGGGAAGGGTACAGGTCGTACGACGGTATGAAGGTTTTATGAAAGGCTAAAC
>CAYOPD010000094.1:10380-16167 GCA_964405735.1 uncultured Saprospiraceae bacterium
AAACCAAAAATTCCTGCGCATGGCTGTGTACCCAGGGTACGACTATCAGTCCTGCACTTCCACAATGAGCTCAATCTCAACTGCAATATTGCTGGGAAGGGATCCCATGCCAACCGCGCTCCGGGCGTGTTTACCCCGGTCGCCAAATACTTTAACGAGGAGATCAGAGCATCCATTGATCACAGCCGGCTGTTGGGTAAAATCGCCTTCCGCGTTGACCATGCCCAGCACTTTTACAACCCGTTTTACTTTGGAGAGGTCACCCAGTTCATGTTTTAGTACCGCGATCAATTGAATGGCGGTGAGACGGGCGGCTTCATACCCTTCTTCAATGCTGAGGTCCTTGCCTACCTTGCCTGTAACCAGGCTGCCATCCGGACGGTTGGGCCCTTTCCCGGCAGTATAAAGCAGGTTGCCTGTGCGGACCGCATTGACGTAATTGGCCACCGGGGCGCCGGGTATGGGCAATTCAATGCCCAATTCTTTGAGTTTAGACTCAGGACTGACGGTATACAACATCTGACTCGTTTTTGGATTACAGGCCCACAAGGTAAGGAGAAGCATGCCTATGGAGAAACGTGCTGTTCGGGTTTGCATGGTTTTGGATTTGGTACCAAGATAGGGTATTGTAGGCATGTAGAATTGTAGAATTGTTGTTTGAATTGCTGAATTGTCCATCACCCACCACCTGCAATCCATACCAAAGAAAATGGGCCGGTGGATGCCGACCCATTTTAAAAAATATTTACTCAAATCTAAAAACTCATTTCGGCCTTATCGCATAATACTGTTTTTCGGGCTGGCCGGGATAATATCCTTCAATCAGAACCCCGTCCGTATTGTTTTGTAAGAAGGCGATGACCTCTTCCGGCCGGGTCACCGGTTGCCGGTTTACCCGGGTGATGATAAAGCCTTCTTCGATATTGCTGGCACTGAAAATGCCCTCTCCTATATTTTTTACCTGGACGCCGCCCCGGATGCCCATACGTTGCGCCGTCGTCGCATCAACTGCAGATAGGGTGGCGCCCAGATCTTCATCATAGAAGCCGTTGCCTTTTGGTGTGGTTACCGCCGCAGTAGTACCTGCCTGGTTTTTTAATTCCACTTCAAAGTCTTTGACGCTTCCGTCCCGGTTAACTTTAAGTTTCAGTTTGTCCCCGATCCGGTGGCTGCCCACGATTTCCATCAGTTCGGAACTGCTGGTCACTTTTTTCTCGTTGATGGCGATCACCACATCATTGGCTTTAAGGCCGGCTTTTTGGGCCGCACCGTTTTCCATGACAGAAGAAATATAGGCTCCTTCCGTGATCTTCAGATTTTGTTGCTTTGCAAGGGCGCCATCCACATTCTGGATCTGCACACCAAGATAACCGCGCTGAGGGCTTCCATATTGGATCAGGTCGGAGACCACCCGGCTGGCAAGGTTCGCGGGTACGGCAAAACCGTAGCCCGAGTAGGTGCCCGTCTGGCTGGCGATCGCGGTATTGATACCAACCAGGCTTCCATTGAGATCGATCAGGGCACCACCGCTATTCCCCGGATTGATGGCTGCATCCGTCTGGATAAAAGATTCGATGCCGCCTACGCTGCGGTCAAAAATTTCAATGCTTCGCCCCTTTGCGCTGACAATTCCGGCCGTTACCGTTGAATTCAGGTTAAAAGGGTTACCAATGGCCAGAACCCATTGGCCGACACGCACATTATCGGAGTTAGTGAAATTGAGGGATTGCAGGCCCTTTTCTTCAATTTTGATCACGGCAATATCGGTTTGGGGATCCGTGCCAATCAGGGTGGCTTTATAGTTTCTTTTATCGTGGAGGGTCACTTCCAGATCGTCGGCACCCTGGATTACATGGTTATTGGTCACGATATAACCTTCCGGGTTGATGATCACTCCGCTCCCGCTCCCAACCCTTGGGGATCTCCTTTGTCCAAAAAACTCCCGGAGCAGATCCTCCTGGCTGGGTCTTCCGGAGGTACCGCTCACGGAAAGAATGTGCACCACCGCTCCCAGTGATTTTTCCGCCACCCCGGTAAAATCGAGCGGGACGGCAGCGCCTTTTTCATCGAGGGTGAAAACGGTGTTTTTGGCTGGGGTGCCGTCCACATGCTCAATGATTACATTTTTGGAAGGGCCCTTGATCACCTGGAAGGCACCAAAGACGAGGGCTGCGGCAAGAACGGCAATAATAAACTGGCTTAAAACGGTAGGTTTCATGGAATATATACAATTTTGGTAATCAATGTGTTTACACGGCAAAAATACAGGGCTGCCGAAGGATTATCGACAACCCCTGCCGGTTTAAAATGAGTTTAACTGACTTTTGTTTTTTTTTAACGATTACCGGATCTGGCTATGATTTAAATCCTTATCATTGCTTATGCCGCGCCATAAACGAAAAACCGGTATGCCGCCCGGAACACCTGTATTCACGGGGGATAAATTTCCGGTCAAGACGTTCACCACCTGCATCAAATACAACGATACCTCCTACGAGGAGATTGATGATTTCAACCTGATCCAACTTAATGCTGAAGAGGAATTCAATTACTGGATTGACATTCGCGGGGTACACGATTCCAAATACATCGAAGCCGTTGGCCAGAAGTTTCAAATTCACTCCCTGGCCCTGGAAGATATTCTGGAAGTCGAACAAAGACCAAAAATGGATGAGTACCAGAACGCCATTTTTATCACGGCCATCGCACTGAAAATGAACCTGCAGAGTGGAGAGCTCAATAAAGAACAAATCACCCTCTATTTCGGTAAAAATTTCCTGATTTCCTTTCAGGAAGACGCGGATGATTTTTTGAAAGTGATCCGGGACCGGATCCATCAGAAGCGGGGCAGGGTAAGGCAACGCAAAACCGATTACCTGGCCTATAGCATCCTGGACTATACGGTTGACCATTATTACGACGCCCTGGACTATATCGAGAAAAAACTTTCCGATATGGATGAGCTCCTCCATGAAGAAAACTCCATCATATCTCAGAAAGAACTGCATGACATCAAGATCCAGGTCATCCGGATCCGCAAGTCCATCTATCCCATGAGGGAGGTCATCAACCGGTTTATCCGGTCGGAAAATCCCCTGATCTTCCCCGAAACCGATATCTACCTCAGGGACCTGGCCGATCACAGCATCCAGATCGCGGAAATGTCGGAGACCTACCAGGATATGGCCAATTCCCTGCATGACCTTTATCAGGCTGAAACCAGCAACCGGCTAAACAACGTGATGAAGATCCTGACCATCATCTCCACCATCTTCATCCCCCTGACCTTCATTGCGGGCATCTACGGAATGAATTTCCATTACATGCCTGAACTGACCTGGCGCCTGGGCTATTTTTTAATATTGGGGGTCATGGCAGTCGTGGCTATTTTATTTTTGATGTATTTTAGGCGCAAGAAATGGTTGTGACCGGCCCAACCCAATAAATCCAAATATAAATTGATCATTTTATATGGCTAAAACCATCATCATCAGCAACAGGCTGCCTGTGAAAATGGAAATCTTACCCGGTGGTGAAATCAGGTTTAAAGCCAGCGAAGGGGGACTGGCCACCGGCCTCGGATCGGTTTACAAACAGGGGGACAATATCTGGATAGGCTGGCCCGGCCACTTCGTGAACCAGGTGGAAGAACAGGACCATGTGACGCGGGAATTGACTAAAGAAAACATGAGGCCGGTATTCCTGACTGCCGACGAAATCAGGTTGTATTACGAAGGGTTTTCCAATGAAGTGCTTTGGCCCAATTTTCACTATTTCCCCCAACTGGTCGTCTACGAAGACAGTTATTGGGAATCCTACGAAAAAGTCAACCAGAAATTCTGTGACACGGTGCTCCAGTACACGGAAGAAGGAGATACCATCTGGGTCCACGATTACCAGTTGCTCCTGCTCCCACAGTTATTGAGGGAAAAACTGCCCAGGATAGCAATTGGTTATTTCAACCATATCCCTTTTCCGTCTTTTGAAATGTTTCGGATGTTGCCCTGGCGCAAGTCCCTGTTGATGGGTTTGCTGGGCGCCGACCTGATCGGCTTCCATACCTATGACGACATGAGGCATTTTTTGAGCTCGGTCAGCCGCCTCACTCCTTTCAGTGTCAAGGAACAATTTGTCCAGCGCGGTGAAAGAAGAATTAAAGTGGAATCCTTCCCCATGGGGATCGATTACGAGCGGTATGCCGACTCCGCCGCAGCGCCTGAGACCATCAGCCAGGAAGTGGAATACCGTACGGCTCTTGGGGGGAAACGGCTGATCCTGAGCATTGACCGCCTGGATTACACCAAAGGGATTCCGCAGCGCCTGCGGGCTTTCAGTGAATTTTTGATCCGGTACCCGGAATTTAAGGAAAAGGTTTCCCTGGTCATGGTTGTGGTGCCCTCCAGGGATCAGGTGGGTATGTACAAGGACCTTAAGGAAACAGTGGATGAACTGGTCGGGAAGATCAATGGCACCCATGGCAATATGAAATGGACTCCGGTGCATTATTTCTACCGCTCAATCCCCATGCAGAAGCTATCGGCTTATTACCGCATTGCCGATGTCGGCCTGGTGACGCCTCTCCGCGATGGAATGAATCTCGTGGCCAAAGAGTTTGTCGCTTCCAAACTGGATAAAAAAGGAGTCTTGATCCTCTCTGAAATGGCCGGTGCGGCCAAAGAGTTGTCGGATGCCATCCTGATCAATCCGTTTAATAAAAATGAATTTGTCCAGGCGATGTACCAGGCCCTGACTATGCCTTTGACAGAGCAACGGAGCCGGATAGAAAAAATGCAGGTCTCCCTCAAAAAATACAATATCCACCACTGGGTCAGGATCTTCATGGATGGCCTTACCGAGATCAAACAGGAGCAACAGGCCTATCTCACCAAACAGATCGACGAGACCGACTTGCCGGATATCCTGTCCCGCTTCGAAAAGGCCCCCCGGAGATATATTTTCCTGGATTACGACGGGACCCTGGTGGGTTTCAACGTCAATCCGGCAGCCTGCCAGCCGGATGAAGAACTCCTGGCGATTTTCGAGGGACTGGCCAAGGATAGCCGGAACCATGTGATCATCATAAGTGGTCGTCCCCATCAGACCCTGGACGCCTGGATGGGAAAATATCCGTTTACCCTCATCGCGGAACATGGAGTCTGGACCAAAAAAGAGAGCGGGGAATGGTCCATCAAAGAGAACCTGCGCAAGGACTGGAAAGTCGAGATCAAAAAAATCATGGAGGCCCACGTGGACCGGACGCCGGGCTCCTTTATCGAAGAAAAAAACTTCGGCCTCGTATGGCATTACCGCGGCGTCGAAGTGGGCCTGGGCGAACTGAGATCCCGGGAACTGATGTCCCACCTCCGTTACCTGGCTTCCTCACGCGGCCTGCAGGTCCTGGAAGGGGATAAAGTGGTTGAAGTGAAAAATATTGAAGTAAACAAAGGGATTGCCGCCTTCCGCTTCATCAGTAAAAATCCTGAAGATCTGCACATGGCCATCGGCGACGACTGGACCGATGAAGATACCTTCTCGGTCATGCCCGATGAAGCCATCACCATAAAAGTGGGACATGCAGCTTCCAAAGCGAAATATCACCTGGATACTGTAGGGGATGTGAGGGAGTTTTTAAAAAGGCTGATAGCGTAGGAAAACCCCTTTTCACGAAATGGGACATCCCGAAATACCTTGACCAGGTCATCTGGGTCCACTATACAAGAATGTACACTAATGAACTTGCAATTAAGGTATGAAGGCTGCGGCTTTTGAAGCAGCCTCCTGTCACAT
>CAYOPD010000095.1:0-15843 GCA_964405735.1 uncultured Saprospiraceae bacterium
CGGTGGTTTCATCGTGTACACTTTCATCGGCTCCGATCCTCACCCCGGTGTCTGATATGTCCTCCGAATTATTTTCATTAAGCGGTTCTTCGATAAAAAGAATCTGGGAGAAGGCACCGATCTTTTTGGCATGGTCCAGATAACGTTGAAGGGTTTCCTTTTTCTCGTAACGGGCGTTGGCATCCAGGGTATAGATCAATTTACCATCGGACGTGTGATCTGTACGAAAATTCTTTAACGCCTGATGGATCTGGCTGAGCCTGGCCATATCCTTCTCCAGCATTTCGGACTGGGTGCCGGGCTGGCCGGTTTTGATCTTAATGATAAAATAACCTTCCTTTACCGCCTTCACCAGATCCTCCAGCGGCATGCCATAAGACACCTGGAACATAAATGCCACCTTTTTATTTTTATACGAAAGAGCCGGTTTATAGGCTGAAGGCAGCATATCGTAAAAGTTTTCCCGACCGGTTTCCGCGGCGTACAACAACCAGGCCGCATTATCCACGCTGACCATGGCATTCATCAGGAAATTCTCATTGAGGTCCTTTTTACCGGTCATTCTTTTAGCCTCCTCGTAAAGCCCGGGATGAATTTTGTCCAATAAGTTGACCGGGTCGGAAAATGGTGTTTCTTTCACCTGTTGCAGGGCCTTTTCCGTCAACGCATACATGAGCGCATTGCCTCCTGCTTCCGAATAGCGGACAAACAGATCGGCATCGCCATACAATACGCTTTGCGTAGCCAGGCCTATGCCACTGAATTTTTCCGATTGAAGCTTTACGGCCGTTTGCCAGAGTTCCGTGAGGAATCCCCCTTTAAAACCGAATGGACGCAGTAATTTTTCCCGCTCAAAATTGGATTGGGTATGAATGACTTTCACCATAGGAGCCGTTTGATATTCATTAAAAACGGAAGTCATTTCAGACAGGGGGGTTAACCCGGTGAGTATCGCAGCATTTTTAACAAAGCTTCTTCTGTCCATATTCCGTGAGCCGAGGCCCGGTTTATTTCAATACTTTTCGGATAGCACGCAATAATACTTTCTCCACGCTGGGGGCCACTCCCGACACGATACCGCTGGTTTCATAACCACCCTGGGTATATGAAATTTTTGTACCAATATATCCAGGGCCATATTCTTCATAAGCGGCTGTACAGACCTGCTCGCGGGGTTTCATTTCCTGGGCGGCAAGCTGGTATTCCACAAAAAGTTCGCCAGGCATGTTCAGGAGATTGATCGTGCCAAATTTAATAACCGATACGTTCACTCTGACACCTGCTTTTGACCGCTGGTACCAGGCCAGTTTTTCAGCAGCAACAAATTTCTGCGGAGGAGTATTCTTTTCATTCGTGATCCTAGCCCTCAGGTCAGTCTCTACGATATTCCTGCCCAGGGGGAGTTTCACTTTTTTATTCCTCCATTTCAGCATTTCAGCCGATACCGGCATTTTCTCCGTACTGTTCCATGCCTCGGCCATCCCTCTCTCCACCCTTGCCGCAAGTACGGGTCTCCTGGCTTTGGATCCGTCATTGTATTTACCGGCGGCTATATTCCCGCTTGCACCGTTAAAATGGATATGCGGGATGCCATTCATTCTCGCCTGCCGGGCCTCCCGGGCTATGCCTACAAATTCACAAGTGACATCCCCTTCACCATAATAGCTTTGGGGATGAGTGGTATAATAGGTTAATACCGCCAAAGTGTTATCGCCGTTCCAGAAACTCACCGATTTCAACCAGGGATCGATCAATCCTTCCGGTGCCTGGATGGCGGCCGAATCCACCGATTTGCTGAAGCGTATAATGGCCACTTTACCGTCCGGGCCCAATATCCTGCGATTGGAAGCCACGCTGTCCACTTTGGCCTGACCGAAGCCAATATGCGTAAAGGGCTGGCTGTTCCGCATGGCTTCTTTTAAGGCCAAACCGGTATTTTGAATTACTTTATTTAAAAATGCATTATCAAAATGTTTCCCTCCCAGGCCGTATTCGGTCAAAATGCGTTCGATGGTGAAATCGCATCGCACTCCATCGTGCTGATGCAGGGCGTGGATGGAAACCCGGTCTGGTGTGGTATTGGCCGCGCGCGCAAGTTGTTCCGAGAATACCTCCAGTCCTTCGTTGGATATCCCTATCCAGTCCACCGCGCACAAAACGATGGGTTGCTGATCTGAAAGGATTACGACTCCTTTCGCGCTTAATGGCTCCGTGACTGAGCGCGCGATGGCATAGGCTACCGGGCTGCCGATCGGAGGCGTGGCGTCTGTATGGAAAATTCCAATCCTTAATTCCTGGGCGTTTGATGAAAAAAACAGAACAGATAAAAACAACAGTCCGGTCCAGTTTCTGGGACCTGCTTTAAAAATCCCGCGACTAAAATAAATTTTCATGATTTTAACTTGACCGTTCCTTCCAACCATCATACCTGTGGCACCCAATAGGTGCAATTTCCGTTGTCTGTAACCGGGCCTTTAAACAACTGGCAACTTCCACAACCCGATCCTCCGGCCGCAGGCAGATACAAATTACAATTCCTGCATTGTTTTTCCTCCACGGTCGAAACAGGTACATAACCCATTGCTGCCCGGATTTTCAAGTCTGCTTCCGATACTCCTGAATAATCAGTGCAGGGGTCGCCGGCATGATTTGAGGTGGCCCCTGAAGGTGCTTCGGCCTTTTCCTCTGCCGGCGCCTTTTTTCCGGCATCATCCGGTGACTTTTTTTCATTTGAAGCGCATCCGCTGACCAGGCTTACCGCTCCACCCAGGATCAGGCCGTGGAAAATCCACTTCCGCAAAAAAAGCCTTCGGGAAAAAAAATGACTCATTTTGAATATTCGGTTTAATATTATTTTATAGGGTATCCCTCAGAGCCTTTTTTAATTGATCAATGGCAAACCTAAGCTCTTCCGTTTCTCCCATTTTCAGGCTTTGCACTGCTTTAAATATCCCGGGGTCCGGTTTTTCCTTAATCCTTTGGCTTATAAACCCTTTTGTAAGTCCGGCAATTGCGGATAGTTGCAAACCCTTATTCATCAGGTCCGAAGCAGACAACAGGGTGATCAATTTCATGACCTCTTCTTTCTGCCTGCGGGCTCCCGTTATAAATGCAAAATCAGCCATAAAGGCTACGCTATCTTCATTCTGAGTCCTGAGCCATTCGCTTTTTGTAAGCAGCATATTCAGAAAGGGCATAGAGGATCCCGGTAAAGAACTTAATACGGCAGATCTGAACAGGGGTTCCGATCCATATTCCTCCAGCACCTTGATCAAAACGGGCATAGACTGCACGGGAGGAAATTCCCCAATGCTTAAGGCGGCCTGGAAAGCCACCTGTATGGATGTATCTGAAATAAGCATATTCAATGGATCAAACAAAGAAGGGAAACGCTCAGCAAGCATGCAGGCCTGTTTTCTTATACCCCAGGACTGGTCTTTAAGGGCCTGGCTCACCAGATCGGCATTCAGTTGTTTAAGGCCATCCAGCGCATATAAAGCATGCAGCCTTGCCCGCGGATCGGCATGGGTGGCAAACATATTTTTCAGTGACGGAACTACAGATCGGTCTTGTCTTTCAAGCAGTATTCTTTGTGCCTGCAGCCGCCACCATTGATTTGGATGAGCAAGGTATTGGACGAGTTCTTCAGAACTGTTCTTCCTCAGATTAAATTCAGGCATTTTACGGCCAGGGGTTTTGTCCGACACGATACGGTAAATGCGTCCATATTTATCTCCGGCCGAGAAATCCATATCCGCCAAAAGATCAGGAGGAATAGAAAGGGGTGTTTCAATATGTTGCAAATACATATCCATCAGGTAAAGGTTACCGTCTGGTCCCAGCCATAAGTTAACCGGCCTGAACCAGGGATCATCGGACGTGATAAATTCCTTGTCCTTTTCCAGCGGGCTACGCTGGGCTACAAAAACAGGTTTGTCGCTCCTGGGAGAAATGATATCCCGGTGAACCAGGTTGCCTGCCACCTCACCTGTAAATATGGACCCATAATAAGATCCGGGATAGGCGTCGCCTCCGTAGTATGTTCCTCCGGATGCGCCGGTAAAATGGTCTTCAGCCCATTCCTTTCTGTCCAGTTTTAAAGAATCGAAATTTCGCTGGCGCCGGTTACTGCGTTCCAGTCTCCAATACGGAGGGGGAGTGAGCTGGAACATTTCCAGATCATGATCCGAAATATTTACATCAACCTTTTCAACAGGCATAAACTTATGCCGGTAAAGATATTTTCCTTTGATTGAAGGCTGTTGAATATGCCAGGTATTCTGGGTATAAAACCGGTTGCCCCAGTCATCCATCGCCATACCAAACTGTCCGGTCCCCGTTTCTTTCTCAAACAAAACCGTATCTAAACGGAAACGAAAATCACCGCCGTTGATCGTCACTGCCGGCAAAGCCGGATGCCCGGGTGCCGTAATCATCCCTGCCTGGCCGTTATTGTTTGCATAAATCCAGTTGTCCACGCCAAAACGGAAACTGGTAATATGGGCCTCTGAATTATCGTCAAAAAATCCTGTAAACAACACTTCTTTTATATCCGCTACAAAATCCCCGGTGGTATCTTTCATAAAAAAGATATCCGGGGCGGCAGCAACGATGAGCCCGCCTTTCCAGGGCAACATGCTGGTTGCGCTGGGCAGTTTTTTTGCAAATACGATGGCGGTATCCACCCGGCCATCCTTGTTGATATCCTGCAATACCTTGATTAGGCCTTTAGCAGTCCCGGGTTCGGGCATATAAGGATAATCCCCCATTTCTATTACATAAATGACTCCCTGGTCATCCATAGCCATATCTACAGGCGACATGACCTGAGGCTCTGCCGCAAAAAGCTCCAGCCTGAAACCGTCGGCTATTTTAAAATGCTGCATGGCTTCTTCCGTGGTAAGCGGATCTGAATACCGTTTATTCTCCTTTTGTGCACATAAACTCAGTAAGAACAAGAAGATACCTGCAAGGATAACCTGAATGGTCGGGGCAGCCGGTTTATTCATTGGTTAAGCTTATATACGATTGAATCACGGCTTTCGTAAAAGTTGGTCAGGAATGTGGTTTTGACTGAAGCCATAGAGTAAAATTAGAAAAAGAAAGGTCAATGCCAATCCTGTTTATAAAACAATAGCTTCGTTAGGAGGCTTTACCAGGCGGATCAGCCATAACCATTTGAAAGTAACGGCCTCCCGATTTCATCAAATCGTCATGCGTACCCTTTTCCGCCACTTTGCCTTCATGTAGGATTACAATTTCATCGCAATGCCGGATGGTTTGGATACGATGAGCAATGATGATGATTGTTTTGTCCCGGTCTTTAAACCAATCCAGCGTTTCCCGGACTTTGGATTCTGCGACGGGGTCAAGGG
Organism: uncultured Saprospiraceae bacterium; assembly: GCA_964405735.1. GTDB lineage: Bacteria > Bacteroidota > Bacteroidia > Chitinophagales > Saprospiraceae > JADJLQ01. Next base: position 5,376 of record CAYOPD010000095.1, read on the forward strand.
CGGAAGTGGCCTCATCCAGGATCAGGATTTCCGGATTGCGGTAAAGCGCCCTCGCAATGGAAATGCGCTGGCGCTGGCCTCCGCTGAGATTGACCCCTTGTTCATTAATCCTGGAGTGGTATCCTCCCGGAAGCTGTTCAATAAAATCATGAATGCCCAATCGGTGGCATAATTCCGTTATTTTCAGGATGTCCGGATAAAAATCGCCAAGGGCAATATTTTCTGCAACAGAACCGGTAAAAAGGCATATTTCCTGGGGAACGACAGCCACCCGTTTTCGGAGGCTGGCATTTGATATCTGGCTCAGTTCAAAAAGACCAATGTATATTTTTCCATGATTCAGGGGATAGAGGTTTTGCAATAAAGAGAGCATAGTGGATTTACCGCATCCGCTTTCACCGGCAATTGCGGTACAAGATCCCCTCCGAATGACCAGGTTAAGGTCTCTGAATACTTCTGTGCGTGTTCCATAACGAAAAAAGACCTGGTTAAAATGGATATCCGCCAGGAGGTGCGGAGTCAGGGTAATCAGGGCTTCCTCCTTTTGTTCGGTTTCCAGATCAATGATTTCAAATAACCGGTCTGCAGCAACCAGGGCATCCTGGACGGACCGATTGGCGCCAATCAGCGATGCAGCCGGGCCTGTAAAGTAAACGATCAGGGAATAAAACGAAAGCAATTCCCCCGGGGACATCTCCCGCTGAATTACAAAATAAGACCCTGCCCAAAGAATAAAAATGGTAAATATCCGGTTGCTCCATTCGGCGCCTGCAGACAGAGCAAGCCCAAATGTCCCTGACCTGAACATCGAAAACAAAAGTGCGTTGAATTTCTGCCCGGTTTTTTCAATGACTTGTGCCTCGATTCCGAACCGTTTAATGGTGCCTGCGGCATTCAGGCTTTCCACCCATTGGGCCTCAAGGTCTGCCGATTCCTCCATGATCCGCCTGACCCATTTTTTATTGATCCAGTTGCTCACCACATAAAGCATTAAATAAACCGGGAGGATGAAAAGCAAAACGAGGGCCAGTTTCCAGTAATAAATAAACATTACGGCCATCGAAAATCCAATGATCAGGCTATTGACGATCAAACCCAAGGCCACTTCATTAATAAAACTTCGGATCTTGACGGCATCATTGACCCGGCTTATGATTTCTCCCACCCGCATGGTGTCAAAAAACCGCTGAGGCAACTGGAAAAGGTGTTTATAATAGCCCAGGATCAGCCGTTGGTCAATCTGTTGTCCGGCTTTCATGGAAAACCAGTTTTTCAAATAACCAAAAGCCAGTTGGAAGGCAAGCAGAAAGATCATGATTACGCTCAGCAGGTTGAGCAGCCGGGTATTCCCATCCACCAAAACAAAGTCGACTATTTTCTGGACATAGATCGAGGTGGACAAGCCCAAAAGGGTGTAAATAAGTGCGCCGATTAAAGCCAGGCTCACCAGGCCGGATTCCGGACCAATCAACTGCCAGAATCTCAGGCTGTGCGAGGTCTTCAGATTGCCTTTTCTAAACCGGAGGGACGGTGAAATCAGTACGGCGACGCCCGTCCATTCATTAATAAAGTCCGAAACTTTCTTTTTGATCAGCTGGCCGGTACCGGGGTCCATCAGAGTCACCGTTTTAGCATCCATTTTATACAAAACACAAAAATGGTGAAGGGATTCCCGCACTACCAAGTGAACAATTACCGGCAAGGGTATAGTTAACAGAGCCTCTAAAGGCCCTTTAACCCCCCGAGCATCAAATCCCAGATACTCAGCAGCTTCGATCATGCCCAGGATATTTGTCCCCTGTTTGTCTGTACCTGCTTTTTGCCTGATACGAGCAATCGGCATTTTCAAATTATAAAATGCGGACACAGAGGCAAGACAGGCTGCACCGCAATCGGTGATATCCCTTTGCCTTATCTTCACCCTGGAAGGAATGCTCATTTTCAGTAATCCGATGGAGCTATCTGACCCGTGCTTGAGATTGGTTCCCCGATTGTGGGTTCAGCCAGTCGTCCAGGTTGTCCCAGAGTAATTGCCAAAGTTTACGTTCAGCCAGGGTAAACCGCGCCTGTACCGTCATTCCCTTTTTCAGAATCCCGATATAACCGTTTTTAAGCAATAATTGAGGCTGGAGTATGGAACATCGCAATTTATAAGAAGGCCTTCCGTCCATCATTGTAAAATCATCGTCAATACTCAATACTTTTCCTTCAAGCCATCCAAAATATTTAGAATCAAAAGCATCTACCTGGAACCGGCAATTTTGTTCAATTTTAACAAAGCCAATCTTATCTGCACCAGCGTAACATTCAACGATCAGGATTGCATCCGGGGAAACGCTGCCAAGGGCCTGGCCGCTCTGTACTGCGGATCCCCTATAGATTGACCGGATGCCCTGGACCACTCCTTTAACCGGGGCCCTTAGCAAAAACCATTCTTCGTTGGCTTTATATAATTTAATCTGGGATTCAACCGTCTTCAGTCTCAGCCTGAGATCCATCAATTCCTGGTGCCAGTTGATCATCTGTTCTTTTTTATTCGTTTCAGAGGCAAGTCGATGATGTTCAAACTCCAGTTCTTTATCTGAAAATTCTTTTGACGGGATCACTTTGTTTTTAAAAAGTTCCCTGGTCACCTTAAAGTCGTTCTCCGCTTTGATCGCTAAAACATCCAGTTCTCTCATCCTGAGTTTTACTCTTGATAGCTGTTCTCTCAATACGGGACTGACAATTGATTTCATATCTGTTTCATGGGGAGACAGGCTGCACAAGATTTCAAGGTCCCGTATATCGGAAATGCAATGCCTGGATTCATATTCCAATTGACTCAATTTTTCCTGCCGTTCAAGGTTCTTAATTGAAAGGATGACCTGATCTTTATCTACCAGCTCACCTTCCTTTACATAAAGGGTATCCACAAAGCCCGCTGCCATACAAACCAGGGCCGCTCGCTCGGAGGAGGGCCTCAGAAGGCCAGGCAACCGAATGCTTACCGGTATGGTAGAAAACCGTATGAAGACCCCCACCAGTCCAAGGAAAACGAATAGAATGCTGTAAAAAAGAAATTTCAAGGGTCAAATTGATTCCATAAATTAAAAGGGTGGGCCCACTGGGAAGCAAGCCCTCCCCTAAACACCATTAATCAGATACCAAAGACTTATTGAATCAAGAAAAACCGGAAAAAACGAAGGTATGGGAAAACTATTGCGAAGTATTAAGTATTAAAATCGTGCCTGAGCACCATATAGCCTGTTTATCAAAATATAATCTTCAAAAGCCATCTCACTATCCATACCATCACAATAAAAAATATCAAAAAATCAAAAACCGACCAGGTTTCAAGTTCTTTTTTCCAATCATTCCAATTCATCTTCATTCGCTCAAATTCATTCACATGATTCAGTGTCTATTTAACGCCTGAAACCACAGAGGCGCCGCCCATGAATGCTTCAATGCACAACAGGGTATATCTGATTGTATATCCCGCCGCATAAGATATATCCTGCCAGAATGTGCGTACTCCTGTTTCCGAACCACCACTAAACCGGATGCTTTCCTGAACACTCAGGTCTTTGAATTTAATATTGTTTTCCATCATTTTAGAATTACAGTTAAAAAATATTACAATTTGGACGCATCCGTCCAGCCGCTGGTAAATCCCTGCTTGACCGCATCCCAGTTTTCAATAATCTGGTCTGCCAGCCAGACGAAGGAAAACCCTTTCAGCAATTTGCTCAGGGTAGGAGATAGCTCTCCCCCGGTTGTTTCAATCAATTCATTTGGTTGAAGTTCTTCAAAATGTGCCATAATTGTTTTTTTAGAGTGATTAAAAAATGCCTTCATTTTTCGCTGACCAGCCAGGCATACAAGGCAGGCACTCCCGCTGATATAAATTCCCCGGTTTTATATCAGGCTCTACTCTAAAGATGCATTATGCGAAAAGGCATTTACCATTCCGGAGGCAATGTGCCCTCTGCCAACTCCCGAACAAAACCACCATGGAGCATTTGACAACCTGCAGGCCCACCGGATCGATATCCACCGGTATTCCCGGTCCGGCGAATATCTCTCCGGGCTGCCTGAACTTTACTCTCATAGTGTTTCTGCTCACCCCTTTGGGTGCATCGGGTTATTATAAAAAGTCAGCTCCCCAGGTTATTCAAGGTCTTTCCCTTTATAATAATTCTACTTTCTATCACGCCCTATTCTTTAACAGGGAGACGATCTGCATTGTGTTATTAATTAAAAAATTCAATGCTCCTTTCTTCAATTTTATTTCGAATTTAGAAAGACCAATTTGAATGTACAAGGCGCTGGCTTGTTTTGTCCTGAAATGGCCTACCCTGTTTTCGGGCTATTATTTTTGTGCTGACCAGGCCAGTGATTCACGGACCATATTGATTTCCCCATAATTGAATTCCTCCCCAAAGTGTTCTTTGATTTCTTTATTGCCAGTAGTGGTTTGAGCCTGGATATAAGCTTTGAGTTTATTGACCCGGTCCGCTGTCATGAACTGCTCCACTTCGATCAAACCCATGCCTATATACTTAGCCAGGTGATTTTCTATTGTGGAAACGGTAAGTTCCCGCTCACGGGCTATTTCAGCTATGGTCTTGCCCTGGGTAAAAAGGACATAGGTTTTATGCTGGGTTTCCCCCTTGGGTCTTTTTTTGGGGGGATTCAGGTGAGATTCCACCATGTAATTCGGGCTCAATTGGTGATGCTTACAATACTCTGTGATCATATGAATGATTTGTTCCCCGTATTGCGCCAGCTTTTGTTCGCCGATGCCCTTGATGGACACCAGTGCATCCCGGTTTCCCGGAAGAAGATTGCTGATCTGCTTCATGGCCTTTTGAGGCAAAACCATGTAAACCGGAAGTCCTTTTTCTTCAGCTATTCGGTCCCGCCATTGTTTAAGCACCTGGTACAAATCCGCATGTTCCAGGTTTATTTTTTCTCCTTTAGGCAATTTTAACGGAGATTTTTTTATATCCGGTTCCAGGCCGGCATTGGCTTTGGCCTGGAGATAGCGTGTGGATTCGAATCCCGTGCGGCAGGCTTGAAGCACCAGGATTTTTTCACGAACTTCCTCCATGAGCCGCTCCAAAGATTGATGAAGGGCTTTTTTAATTTCTTTATTGTCGCAGTCGAGGTCCAGGCGGTTCAAGGTTTCCACCCAATTGCCCTCCAGCCTGGAAAGCAGGTAAACAGATCCCTTTTGTATTCTTTCCTGTAAGGCCTGATTTTCCTCGGGCAATATGGGCTGCCCCAGGTAATGAGGCAATTGAAGCAGAAATTTTTCCACAATCTCCATGACTTCCGTATCCAGCCGTTCAATCAAGTCCCGAATGGAATTAACCGTTTTGTCAACCAGGTGATTTTTGCTTTCTGCGACCAGCCGGTCCAGAAAGGCCAGTTTTTTCTTTAAAGCATGGAAATCAAACAAATCCCTGATCCACTCTTCCTGGGTATTTTTCCGGGCTGAATACAGGGTGGATTCATCAAGGGTGGTCTGCCTGGCCTCCTCATTAAAGGTGGCAATCGTATGGTCCGTCCGGATACTTTGATTATTGAGTGGCGTGCTCAATATGAGCCCTTCAAAAGTCTTGCACCGGCTGAGGGCCACATAGACCTGGCCATGGGCAAAAGAGGCCTGGGCATCAATGATCGCTTTCTCAAAAGTCAGGCCCTGGCTTTTATGTATGGTGATGGCCCAGGCCAGTTTGAGCGGAAATTGAGTAAAGGTCCCCAGAGTCTGTTCTTCCATCTGTTTATTTTCATCCAGAGCATATTTGATATTTGACCAGCTTACCCGACCCACCTGGATTTCATTTTCTTCTCCCTGGCAGCGAACTAAAATTTCATCTTCATGGATGGAAGTGACGGTACCGATTTTGCCATTGTAAAAGAGTTTATCCCGGCTTGCATCATTTTTAATGAACATGACCTGGGCGCCGGTTTTGAGATCCAACCGAAAATCGTTGGGAAAAGCGGATTCCGGAAACTCACCTTCCACCTCCGCCTGAAAGGAATGTATTTTACCCCGGAGTCCCAACAATCTGTTCTGGTTGATGGATTGCGCGGTGGCATTATGGGTAGTGAGGGTAATATATCCGTCATTTCCGGTGGGTTCAAAATCGGGCCGGTAACGGGTATTAAGCCATTCGATGTCCCGCTGATCCAGTTTTTTATCCCGGACCCTGTTCAACAATCGAATAAAATTTTCATCTTCCTGCCGGTATATATGTGTAAGTTCCAGGGTGAGGGGCATGCTGAGTTTAAGTGCATGGCTTTCAAAAAAATAGATGCTCGGATAATACGATTTGAGTAATTCCCATTCCTCCTCCCGGATGACGGGAGCAAGCTGATGCAGGTCCCCGATCATAAGGACCTGAACTCCTCCAAAGGGCTTAGAGTGATTCCGGAAGCGCCGAAGGACCGCATCAATACCATCCAGCAGGTCCGCACGCACCATACTGATTTCATCTATGACCAGCAGGTCCATAGCCCGGATGGTCCGGATTTTATCTTTGCTGAATCGCATTTCCTGCATTCCCCGCTGAGGTTCCAGGCCCGGTATAAAAGGCCCAAAGGGAAGTTGGAAAAAGGAATGGATGGTCACGCCACCCGCATTTATTGCCGCCACCCCGGTCGGGGCCACCACCACTATCCTCTTGGGTGTGCTGTGCTTAAGGTTTTTCAGAAAGGTGGTTTTACCCGTTCCGGCCTTGCCCGTCAGGAAGATGTTCCTGTTGGTATACTGTACATATTGATTGGCCAGTTCCAGGCGGGCATTCACTGGATTCGTTTTATCCATTTTACGCAAAATTAAGGTGGCTGCCATAGTCATCACGATTTTATGCAAAATAAAGACCGGTCTGCGGCAGAGTCGGGTCTTATTCGTTTCCTTCCGTTTTTAGCCGGTTGTATGCGTTTGCATTCGAATCAAGACATTGATATTTCGCACGGAGCACGCGGGGGCACGGAGAAATTGCTTACATGCGAAGTGATGGTCTCAAATGAGTATGCTTTGACGCTCGCGCTAAGTGCCGGAGCCCAGCTCTCTTTCGCGCCGGGATATTTCGCACGGAGCACACGGGGGGCACGGAGAAATTGCTTACATGAGATGTGGTGGTCCCAACCGAGTATGCTTTGACGCTCGCGCTAAGTGCCGGAGCCCAGCTCTCTTTCGCGCCGGGATATTTCGCACGGAGCACACGGGGGGCACGGAGAAATTGCTTACATGAGATGTGGTGGTCCCAACCGAGTATGCTTTGACGCTCGCGCTAAGTGCCGGAGCCCAGCTCTCTTTCGCACAAGGATATTTCTCGCGGAGCACGCCGGGGCACAGAGAAATATCTTTTTGTAGAGATATTTTTGCCGTATCCCATTCAGAAGATATCTTTCGGTCTGAATTATTTTTAAAGCCAAATATCATTTTCATGATCCCCCTGAAGGAAGCCATGGCCAGCCTGGCTGAAGTGCTGGAAACATGCGGCCAGGATACTTATATCCAACCCTGCCACCTGCTTGGCAATGCCTCCATCGGAAAACATACTCGTCATATCATTGAAATGTTCCAATGCCTGGATGAAGGTTATCATCAGGGATCATTTTCCTATGACGAACGAAAGCGGGAAGGACAAATCGAGTCCGACCTCAGTCATGCGCTCCGGCTTATCCAGGATATCGTCCAAAAAGCAGACCGTCCCAACCGGGGACTGAATATGAGATATTTTTTCCACGGACAGCCTTCGATACTGCCAACAAATTATTACCGGGAACTGATGTATAACCTCGAACATTGCATCCATCACCAGGCCCTGATCCGGGTAGCCATTGAATCCATGACCAGCCTGGCCCTGCCGGAACATTTTGGGGTCTCACCCTCCACCCTCAGTTACCGGGCGCGATGTGCACAGTGACTTATTTCCATACCGGAAAATCCAGAATCATTACCTCCAGCCGGGATGAAAAAACCTCTTGTCCCCCGTCGGTTGAGCCCGAAATGATTATACACGGAAGCCGGCGGTTGTTTTTCAGTCGTGATTCCCGTTCAGGAGGTACCTGGTTTATTTCCGACGACCATAAACGAGTGGCGGTATTGTTAAATGGAGCCTTTCATAAGCACGAAGTCCGTCCGGCTTACGAAAAAAGCCGCGGTTTGGTATTGATTGACCTCTTTGAGGCGGAGCAATTTGTAACGGCTTTTGAAACCTACCGCCTTGCCGATATCGAACCTTTCCAGGTCCTCTATATGGATCATCGTGGACTTTTTCGCCTGGTTTGGGACGGAACAAATAAAAAGATCCTTGAACTGAATCATTATCATGCCTATATTTTTTCTTCCATCACTCTATATGATGAGGATGCCATGAAGCTCCGGGAGGACTGGTTTTCAGATTTTATCCGGAATACTAAAAATATCCGCCGGCAAGACCTTTTCGATTTCCACCTCCATCATCAAAAGAATGACCCGGTCAACGGCCTCCGGATACTCAGGGAAAATCAACACAAGACACATAATATCTCTCAGGTTGAAATTTCTGCCGAAGGCGGCATCTATACCTACCTGGACCTTGCAAAAAAAATACCAATGGAAAAATGGATAAGCCGGGCTCAGCCGATTTAATCTTCCGGCTTAAATTAAAACTTCACCGGCTGACGCACTGGGAATACTGGCCGATATGGACCCTTTATCTCCCCCTGGCGCCCTGGTGCCTGGTCTGCATTTTAAGGGCGCGGTCATTTGGTTTTTTCAATGCGACAAACCCATCGTTTAAAAACGGCGGGATGAGCCCGGAGTCAAAAGATGAAATGCATAAAAACTTTCCGCCCGGCCTGCTGCCCAAATCGATTTTGATTAGAAAAGGCGATGCCCTTCCTGATTTTGAAAAATCGCTGAGCGAACAAAACCTGTCCTTCCCCCTTCTTGTGAAACCGGACCGGGGCTACCGGGGAAAAAGAGTAAAACTGGTCCGGGATGTCAATGACCTGAAACAATATGCTTCAAAAGCCGGATTTGATTTCCTCATCCAGGAATACATTTCCCTGCCTTTGGAGATTGGTGTCTTTTATATGCGCTACCCTGATCAACCAAGGGGATTCATCAGTGGTATCGTGGAAAAAAAGGGGGTAATGGTTACCGGGGATGGACTGCAGACCGTTGGGGAGTTGCTTCTTAAAAGTTTCCGTTATCATCCCCAGTCGTCCTGGCTGGAAGAAGAAAATCCATCTGACTGGAATACGATTTTAGGAAAAGATGAACCTCTGCTCTTGTCAACCATTGGCAACCACGCCCGGGGCTCCACCTTTTACGACAGGAGTCACAAAGCCAATGAAAAACTCATTGCCGAAATAGACCGGCTCAGTCAGTCCATTCCAGGATTTTATTATGGGCGATACGATATCAAGTTCAATTCCTGGGAAGAACTGGAAAAAGGTTTGAATTATAAAGTAATCGAATTAAACGGAGCTTTCAGTGAGCCCACCCATATCTTTGACCCGGGCCATTCCTATGGATTCGGCTTGCTGGAAATGGGGCGCCACTGGAAACGCATGACGGATATCGCCATTTTGAATCGTGCCCGGGGTCATCCCTACTTACCCCTTATTGGCCTATTCCGAATGATCATGGATATTTACCGGAATAAAAAGAATTTGGATGGGGGGAAGGGGTGACTGCGAGTCACCCCTTCACTTTGTATCTTTCCCCCGCATACCATGTCCTTCCTCAATTCCCTCCTTCCCGGTTATCCCATCTCTCCCCTGCAATGGGCCCTGGTGATTCTCGCCGCAGCCATCATCGGAATGTCTAAAGCAGGCATCGGATCCATATCCATCATCACGGTATCCATCCTGGCCTGGATATTCGGCAGCAGGGCTTCGACGGGCATGGTTTTGCCCATGCTGATTTTTGCCGATATCCTGGCCGTAAAACATTATAAGCGCCATGCACTTTGGGAACACCTGGTCAAACTGTTGCCCTGGATTGCCCTGGGTGTTGTCCTCGCCGCTGTTTTCGGCCATTTGATCAATGACCATTTGTTTAAACAACTGATGGCGGCCATCATCCTGATTTCCCTCACCGCCCTGATTTATTTTGAAAAGAAACCCATGGCTTCCGTACCGGATCATTGGTTGTTTTCCGGAAGCATGGGCCTGCTTACCGGCTTTACTTCCATGATCGGCAATCTGGCAGGAGGGTTTTCCAACGTCTATTTTATCAGCATGCGGGTGCTGAAAAACAGCTTTATCGGGACCGCGGCCTGGATGTTTTTTTTATTGAATTTGTTTAAACTGCCCTTTCATATCTGGGTTTGGAAGACGGTGACTCTCTCCACGTTTAAACTCAATCTTGTACTGGTCCCGGTCATTGCAGGAGGATTTTACCTGGGGGTCTTCCTGGTGCGGAAGCTGAATGAAAAGGGGTTTAGGGAGGTGATCCTTTGGTTGACGATCGGGAGTT
>CAYOPD010000096.1:0-15703 GCA_964405735.1 uncultured Saprospiraceae bacterium
GCGGCTTTATAAAAATCCAAATTGTGTTTCACCCATTCCGCATCTGAAAAATGTTTGTTTTCAAAAATGGCGAGCTCTTTGCGTAAATTTTCCGATTTTGGAATAGCCTCTTCCGAGGCAAGCACAGCCAGATCGGCATCCTGAAGGAGGGTGCCCAGCTTCCCGGAATCCGGGTGAGGCATGCGGGTCGCTTCGATATTCTCCAATACCGCAGCGGTTTGGTCCTCGTTGAACCCCCGGGACTGTAAATACTCCTTAGCGATCTCTTTACTGTTGTTCACATGATCCTGGTAGGATTTCACAAAGCCGGTATCATGGAACAAGGCACTAAGGCCCAGGATCTCTTTCTCTTGATCACTCAGGCCCGCGGCTTCACCCAGGGCCATGGCTTCTTTAAAAACATATTCGGTGTGATCCCAGTTGTGATACCAGTAAGTCCCGTTGAGCTGGCTGGTTAAGAGGTCCTTTACGTAATTTTTTGCCTCCTGTAGAATTGCGGCCATAAACGATTCAGTGATAGTCTACAAATATCTTTAATTCACCGGACTTCTTATTTAATTTAAAGAGCCCTTTTTAATTCCCCACCTCCCGGACCCATAAAACCATATCGGATCCACAGCGAACGGTCTGCAGGCTGAGGAAATTTTTATTATCCTATTGAATTTCGGTGGGCCCCGCTAAGGCAACGAATCTTAATTTAGGGCTATGAAATTCCCACTCTTCTTGATTTTCCCGATGATTCTGTTTTACGCTTGTTTACAAAAAGATAATTCACTGCATATCAAGGAATTAAAAATGGTTTCGAAAGGAAGAATTGAGACTCCAAATTGGTTTCTCTCTCCCCAGAACAGCCTTTACCTTTCCTGGACGGAGCATTTGCAGGATGGACAGGTGAGCCTCCGTTTCCGGTCCTGGGCCGATTCAGCCTGGGCCGAAACCCATACCGTAGCTACAGGACAAGACTGGTTTGTCAATTGGGCTGATTTTCCTGCCCTGTCGGTGTTCCCGGGCAGCGATTTCAATCTCTTAGCCCATTTTCTCCAAAAAAGGACCGGTGGCAAAACTTATGATTATGATGTAAAATTGGCCCTCTCCGTAGATCAGGGCTCCCATTTCCGGATTCTCGATGGGCTTCACGATACGATCCCGGCAGAACATGGATTTGTCACCCTGTTGCCCTTCAGTTATGATAAGATCCTTGTCGCCTGGTTGGATGGCAGCCAGATGAGTTCAGGAACGCAAGATCACCGGGGGCATGATGATCCAATGGCACATGAAGGTTCCATGACCCTCCGGGCAGCCCTGGTTTCGGTAAATGGTGAGATCGGCCAAAACCAGGTGATTGATGACCGGGTTTGCGAATGCTGCCAAACGGATGCTACCATGACGGGACGGGGGCCCGTAATCATTTACAGGAACCGGAATGAACAGGAAGAAAGGGATATTTACAGTGTACGTTATGTATCCGGACAATGGACCGCACCCCAACCGGTATATGAAGATCACTGGAAAATCCCAGGATGCCCGGTAAACGGGCCTGCCATTGCCAGCAGGGGCAACCAGCTTGCAATTGCCTGGTACACCGAGGCCGGTGGACAACCTATGGTCAAGGCCATTTTTTCAAACAATGCTGGAGAAACCTATGGTGAACCTGTAGAAATCGCCACCGGAAATACCTTTGGAAGGGTGGATATTGCATGGATCGATGCAGGTAGAGTAGCGGTCAGTTACCTGGAAAAAACGGACAATAAAAACCAGGACGAAGCGCTGATAAAACTGGCTGTGCTTTCACCGGAAGGGCAACGCTTGTCTGACCATAACCTTGCAGAAACTTCGACAAAAAGAAAAAGTGGATTCCCGGTGATAGAATCGAGGGATTCCACCTTATACCTTGCCTATACCCGTATCCTGGACAGTGTGAATACAGGGATTAGTGTAAAAGAAATCATACTGCCGTAATCAAACTGAAGGCCGGAAATGATTTGATCACTGAAGGGAAGCGGCAAAATGTTCAAAGGCCTCAATGCCGTCCAGGCTGAAAATCCTATCATTCAGGACCGATTTTTTACAGGTCTCGGACGAGCCGGAAAAATAGATTTTAAGGTCCGGGGCATTTTCATGAATCGTATGCAGGAAATCCTTGAGTTTTTCAACCGGAGCACCGGCCATAAAAAGGGTGAATAAACAGCTGGCACCAGTTTGTTTTGCCGTCTCGGCTGCCATTTCCGGTGGCACAGAACTCCCGAGATAAACCGTATTGATGCCCTTTTCGAGCAGCATATAATGAGCCAGCAACAGGGGTAATTCGTGAAATTCATCGGGAGGCAGGCAAAGGACCACTGTGTCCTTTGACTTTTTTGCCAAAGGCATCCGGTCTATCTCCGAAAGGATTTTCCTTCGCAGGATGGCTGAAGCAAAATGTTCCTGAGCCGGGGAAATATCATCGATTTGCCAAAGGACACCGATCTTTTTTAAAAAGGGATAGACGATATCCAATATGGTCCTTTTTAGCCCGTATTGTTCAACGGCTTGCGCAAAAACCATGGAGAACCGTTGCTCATCGTAATTAAGCATATGCACCATCAGGCCATTGATCAGAAAATCGATCTTGCTGCTTCCTTCACTCCGGTCCATCACCATGCGCACTTCTGCGTCCATTTCATTTTCCGAGAGCTGGCTGATGCGGGATATTTTCCATCCGGAATGGAGGAGGGTATTTATGTTGAGTAACTTCCTCAATTGGCAACCGTCATAGCCGCGGATGTTGGTACAACTTCTTTTGGGTGCCAGCAAATTATAACGCTTTTCCCAAATCCGTATGGTATGGGGTTTTATCCCGGTATAATGGGAAAGATCGGATATTGAATATTTGGCATTTACAGACATGATCACCGGCCGGATTGGGCCTATTTACATTCCTGCCAACAAATTCAGGGCTTAAAAGTTTACCATTTATCCCATTTTTTAAAAGTGCTGAAAGGAAAAAGATACAGCAGCACCGCCACATATATGGCCTCGGCAGTCAACCATTTTCGGAAAGAAAGCTGAACCCCGAAGGCATCAAGCATTGGGCGGAGAACCGGACTGAACCCCATCCACCTGAAGCCCATCCACAGCAATAGAACCAGCGGATAATGAATAGCGGCAAACAAACCAAAAATCCAAGTCCCGGCAAGAGACCCGTACCATATCAGAAGCAATGCCTGATGCAGGGGACGGTAATGGCGGGCCGTACCGACATGCCTTTTTTTCTGATCCAGCCAGGCTTTCCAGTTTTTTTCCGGCTGGCTATATACCCAGGAAGGAGGATCAAAGCGGTAATTCAACTTCCCCTTCAGGGACAATTCCTGGATAGTCAGATCGTCGTCTCCCGATTTGAGCCCCTGGTGGGCATCCGGTCTGAAAACATTGACCAGTGCCTGTCTGCGGTAAAGCAGGTTCCTTCCCACACCCATATAGGCCCGCTTTCTGTGGGCAAAGCCAAAATAAAGTGCAGCAGTATATGCGGTTTCCAGCCGGATCACTTCGTTGAGTCGCCCCTCCTGCTGCTCATAGGGGGAAAAACCCAGTACCGCGTCACTGGTGGGATCCAACGCATCGACCATCAGGGCCACCCAATTTTCAGAAGCCGGCAGGCAATCGGCATCGGTCAGCAGGACCAGTTCCCGGTTCAACCGGTGCAAGCCTTCTCCCAGGGCTTTCTTTTTTCCAGAATGTTTAGCCAAAACATGCAGGTGGATTGTGGGATACCGGGACATCCATTCCCTGACCATCTCAGCCGTGCCATCTTCTGAGGCATCGTCCACGATTTGAATATCAATATCAGGATATTTCTGCTTTGACAGTCGATGCAATAGTCTATCAAGATTTGGTTTTTCGTTGCGGCAAACGATCAGGATGCTTAGAGGTATTGGGGGCCCCGGTGCCGGACTTGTATATTTACGGAGGGGGTGTATAAAATAAAGCAGAAAAAAAGACTGGACCAGGCAGGCGCCGGCAAACAAAAGGAGACTTAACGCTTCCAGTACCACAAAACCAAAACTACCTTATTTTCGTTTAATACCCGGATGAATACTGCAGAGATATACCGTATGATAAGATGGGCCTGCATATTCCTGTTCCTTCCGGTATTGTCGAAGGCCCAGATGGTTCAGGGGGGAGATACCCTCTATGGGCCGGAATGGATCAGGTACGATCAGACTTATTATAAATTTTATATCTCAAAGGATAGTCTTTATCAAATCCGGCATGCCGATCTGGTTCAGGCGGGCTTGCCGGTTTCACAGATAAGCGGTGCGCAATGGCAGGTTTGGCGCATGGGCCGGGAAGTTCCCCTGTTTGTATCCAATGCGGGTACGTGGTCAGCAGGTGATTTTATACAGTTTTGGGGGACCAAAAACACTTCGGAACTGGATGCCTATCTTTTCGCCGATCCGGCCAGTGAAATGCTCAACCCGGAGTTCAGCCTTTATACCGATTCCATGCCTTATTTCCTTACCTGGGTTAACCCCGGAACAAGCACCCGAAGAGTCATGGTAAGACCATCCAACACCGGTCTGCAGCCCCAGGATCATGTTTGGGTGGAACGTTTGTACGAATTTCATCATATGCCTTTTGATCAGAAATACGATTCTGAAAACACGGTGGCATATTCTACTTATGATGCTTGCGAGGGTTTTGGCAATGGGGAAACCAGTATATACCATCAAATGCTCAAGGCAACCTTTCCTTATGAAGGCAATATAAATGGCAAACTCCAGATCCGGCTGGCCACCAATGGCCGCCAACACAACTTGAGAATTTCAATCAATAATGCTGTCCGGTTGATCGATTCCTTCCAGGGCTTTCAACTTAAGGATTACGAATTGGAGATCTCCAATCAGGCCCTGAGTGGAAACATCAGCCTGAAGATAGAAGGTCTCGCCACCGATCTGGATCATTTTGTCCTGTCACGGATCAAATTTTCATATGCAAAACAGGCTGGCAGCCCACTGACCGAAGGTGAAACCCTGCAGGCTACGGGAAGTCCATTTCTAAGCCGGATTCAACAGGCTCTGCCTGAAGCCATCCTGATTCATCCGGATTCAACAAGCTGGATTCAGGCGGTGACCCTGAATAATCAGGCTTACATGGAAATACCCCTGGTCACAGATCCCCAGGACGTTTATATTTCACAGGCCGGCAAAGCTGCTTCCATAAGCCAGCTGGACAAAATCGTTTTGGATCCCCTGCTCCACGACCCGAATTCAGACTACATCATCATCAACCACAAATCCCTGCAAGCAGGAACCCTTGAATATGCCGATTATCGGCAATCGGCGGCCGGAGGGGGGTTTAAGGTCAGGATTGTGGATGTGGAACAGATTTATGATCAGTTTGCCTACGGAGTGCCCAGGCATGTCATTGGCCTCAGAAATTTCGGACAGTACATCGCCAAATCGTGGGCAGCGCCTAAATACCTGTTTCTGATGGGAAGGGCACTGAATTACCGGGACCTTCGGGTTAACAACAACATCCATCAATATGGCCATCTTCATCTGGTGCCGACATTTGGTTATCCCGGTTCGGACAACCTGATTTTTGCATCCCGTAACAGTTCAGTACCTGTATTGCCGTTTGGGCGGCTGGCCGCGACTAAAAATGAACAAGTGATCACTTATCTCAACAAGGTTAAAGAATACGAGGGCAGGTTGAAAAACCCATCATCCGATGAAGACCTGTTTTGGAGAAAAAAAGTACTTCATATGGCCGGGGGAAGTCCCCAGGAAAGACTGGATTCCTACCTGGCCGAAATGAAGGATAAAATGGAAAACAATAGTTTCCATGCCCTTGTGACCACAGTGACCAAGACTTCATCAGATCCCGTACAGGGTGGATTGTCAGAAATTGTAAAAAATGCGGTCAACCTGGGGGTAGCCCTTAAAGTCTATCTGGGTCATGGGGCCACCAGCGCAACTGAAATCGGCCTGGATGACCCTGCCCTGTTTGACAATGCGGGTAAGTATCCCCTTAGTTTTTCTCTGGGCTGTCTTACCGGCAATATGCACACCACCGGATTCAGCCTCAGTGAATCCTTTGTACTTTCCCCAAAAGGCACTATCGGGTATATTGCCTCTGCGGGCTTCGGTTATCCCCACGCCTTATCCAATTACGGCAATGAATTTTACAATCTGATGGGCAATGGGCTTTATACCGGTTCCATTGGAAACCTTCACCGGGAATCACTATTGAAGCTTGACCGGTTTAGGGATTTTCCGAGCTATTCGCTCAACCAGCAATTGTCTTTTCACGGCGATCCCGCGGTGCAGCTGAATTATTATTCAAGTCCGGATTTTACCCTGGATTATTCCAGTTTCAAATTTGAGCCGGCCAATGTTCAATCGGACCAGGATAGCCTTCGTTTCTCTGCAGATGTATGGAATATTGGAAAATATACCAGCCTGCCGTTGAAAATCAAGGTGGAACATGGCCTGCCGGATGGCGGCAAATTGGAATATTTATTCAGTATTCAACTGGTAAAGACCTTTGAAACGGTACATTTCAGCCTGCCGATGCCTCAAAACAGCGTGGGAATCAATTCACTCCGGCTTATCCTGGATCCCGGGAATGAATTTCAGGAGTTGCCTGACCCATATGCAGAGAACAACAATCGCTTGAGGGATCATGCAGGTAATACCGGAATTTCCTTTCCGGTATACAACAATGAAGCCAGGCCCGTTCATCCTAAAAATTTTGCCATCATTGGGGATGCCGACCTGGTGTTGAAGGCATATTCATCCAATGCCTTTAGCCCGGAAGCTGATTATTATTTCGAAATTGATACCACGCCACTGTTTTCGTCATCCATTAAACGAGGCGCGACTGTCCATCAGCGCGGCGGTATGATCCACTGGAGCCCGGGCCTGAACCTGGCTCCGAATACGGTTTATTATTGGCGGGTTGCCGCGGATACAGCGGGCACCAACCGGCCATTGATCTGGAATGAAAGTTCTTTTGTATACCTTCCGGGGCAGGGTCCGGGATGGAACCAGTCCCATGCTTACCAGTTCGGGCAGAACCCCCGGAATCAGTCAATTTTTTTTGATACCCTGCATCACCGGTGGGAGTTCAGACCTGAAGACCTCAGCTTTGTGGCTTCAAGTATAAACCATGCCCTGGATGCGGCGGAGTACTCAAAAGTGCTTATTAATGGAATCAGGTACACCCGGAACAATAGAAATTTTCAGTCTGAATTCATCATTACCATCTGGGACCCCAAGTCGGGCCTGGTGAGAAACCCTGTTGGCGGACGGGATGGCGCCATCAATGTCTTTACTACCCCCGCACCTGGATATTATTTTCCAATGGAAAAAAACACGCCTGAAGAAAGGAACAATTTGATCCGGTTTCTGGAAACCGGAATTCAGGAAGGCCAATATGTGATCGTGATGAATCATATAGAACCCGGGGCGAGTTATTTTCCTGAATTTTGGGCCCTGGATTCTACGGTTCTTGGTAAAAACCTGTTCCAGGCATTTGAAGCCAACGGGGCGAGCCTGATACGTCGCCTCGCTGCGGAATTGTATTCATATCCATATGTCTTTGTATTCAGAAAAGGGCATGAAGTCATCGATGAGGTCGTTTCGACTGATGGCTTGCAAGCGAGATCCTCCTTTACCTTCCCGCAAACAAGCTCTTACGGGACCTTCCAATCCCAACTGGCAGGGCCGGCCATCCAATGGCAAAAATTTGAATGGTCTGTCAACGACAATAGGATGGATCCTGAAAATACGATGGTGGTTTTGGGGATAAAGAATCAGGAATTGGATACCCTGATCAAAAGCTCGACAAGTCCAGTTGATCTTACCGGAATCGATCCGAACAGCTATCCACAATTAAAATTTGAATGGCAGGCTTCGGATAGTGCCAAATCCGGGTCGATTAATCTGGAATACTGGCGGGTCTTTTACACCGGGTTGGCCGATCTGGCTGTGAACAGCAATGAAGGCTTTGAGTTTTACAAAGATACCATTGACCGGGGAGAGGATGTGAGGATCCGGTTTTTACTGGAAAATAACGGTGATTCTGCCACCGATTCCATACGCGTGACGTTTTCGCTCACCGATCCGCAAAACATCACGACCAGGGACACGTTTTGGACCGCGCCGCTGGTCCCGCTTCAGAAGCAGAGTGTTTCCCATTCCTTTTCCACAGACCAAAGATCGGAAAGGCAAACCCTGGTGATAGAAGCAAGGTCCAAAAACAATTTGCCGGAAATAACCCTGCTCAACAATACAGGAAGCATTTCCTTTTATGTCGTGGATGACCTGGTGCCCCCCACGGTATCGGTCTTGTTTGACGGCAGGCAGATCATGAACAATGAAATCGTCTCCCGTCATCCTTTTATACAGATCGATCTGAGCGACAATAAACGTTTCTCTCCGGATGATACTGCCCAGATTATACTCAGCCTGAAATATCCCGGGACGGACCGGTTTGAACGGATCCCAGCACAGGACTTCATCCTAACGGTTTCAGGCAACCAGGCTTCCTTGAGTTATCGGCCGGGTTTTGTAAAAACAGGCAGCTATACCCTGAGGGTGCAGGCCAGGGACCGGTCCGGTAATGATGCCGGCCAGGTGCCTTATGAAATAGATTTTAAAGTGATTACCGAAAACACCGTATCGGCGGTATTGCCCTATCCCAACCCATTCAGTACACAATGCCGATTTGCCTATACGCTGACCGGTGAAAAGCCCGCTGTATTCAAAATCCAGGTATTGACCGTCAATGGCCGAGTAGTCCGGGAATTGACCGAAATCGATCTGGGGCCCTTGAGAGAAGGCACCCACCTGACGGACCGCGCCTGGGACGGATACGACGAATACGGAAATAAACTGGCCAACGGTACCTACTTGTACCGGGTGGTAATGAAAGACCATCAGGGAAAATCTTATTCCTCGTTTGAAGACTTCGAGGATGCCGGCGGGCAGGACGCCCGGCGGTTTTTTACCAAAGGAATTGGCAAACTGGTCATATTAAGATGACTCAATGATTAATATGGATGACCTGGTCATATACTTCCAGGTAGGCATCTGCAATTTTTTCTGAAGCATAACGGGCATAACAATCAGCCTGTATTTTAATTCGGTCGAATTCACGGCGGTGCCTCATCATCCATTCCATGCCTTCAGCCAGTTTATCCGGATCATTTTTATCCACCACTAATCCATTGTCCGCGGTAATCAATTCTTCCACCGCACCACATCGGGTGGAAAGTACCGGGATCCCGCAGGCATGGGCCTCAATAACGGTGATTCCAAAAGTTTCAAGTTCACTGCATACCATCAGGCAGCCGGAACCGGATATCAATTCCTGTTTTGTTGCCTGGTCATCCACCAGGCCATGCCATTGCACAAAAGCATTAAGGCCCATTTCCTCACTCATTTTCATGTATTCATTTTTCAAGGAACCGTCTCCAGCAATCTGGATGGTAAAGTCAGCGGTTTTTCTTAGCAAACGCTCAGTTGCCTTTAGCAATAAATCAATCCGCTTCCTGCGATCATTCATCAGCGCTATCAATAAAAAGGAAAAGGGCTTAACGGGCTCCTTCAATGGAAGAAGGCGCCATGGAATAAAGTTTGGGATAACCTTTACATGACCGATCCCGTATTTTTTAAATTCGAGTGCCAGGTGGGCACTTACCGGTATCAGGGCTGAAGCAGCTTTTAATTGACGGCAGAAGATCTCTTTATCATATCCGTAAGATTCAAATCGCCGGTCCGGAAACTTTGATGAATGCTCTGTAAGGATAAAAGGCACTGAAAGCCGTTTAGACAATTCGAATCCAACCGGCAGGGAAGGAAAAGACACATGCACATGAAAGAGGTCTGGCAGTTTTTTTAAATTTTTTATCAGGGCCATATGTTTGCGTGTCAAGGCATGGATGAAATGGATTCCCGTCATGGGGTTGAACCCGATGGTCTTACTCAATTCATGGATTTCAATACCAGGAGTGGCCAGGGGAATAACCGGCCTTTCATCCTGAAAATAATCCGTCACGCTTTTCACAGGATGAAGGGGGGAAAACCATTTTAAACGATGGACATGCAGACCGACCGAATGTTGATGCCCGGGAGCCCTGTTTTGTATTGCTCCAATTAGATCAGAAATGAATAAGGCGCTGGTGGGATGACGGTTTGTAGGCCACCAGGAAGGAATATGATAGATGTGCGCCATTTCAGGCCAAATCGCCGGTTGAACAAATCAAATTATACGCTGCCCCGTTTGGAACGGAAAACCATGGCGATTTGATCAATCGCCCTCTTTTACCTACGCGGTAAAAACAACGATAACCCAGCCGTTTTAACATCTCCTGCAATTGCAGCAACGAAGAATTATAACGACCCAGAGCCTGTTCATTGATCTCGATCATTAAATTCGGTTGAAATTCTTCCAGCGATTTCAATCCACCTTCCAAGGCTAAAAACTCCATTCCTTCTACGTCCATTTTTATCCAATCCAGTTTGCGGATATTTTCGGACACTACCCAGGCATCCAGGGCCACCACCCTGACCCTGTTTTCTTTTCCCTGGCCGGTTGATTGCAGGTCCAGCTGAATGTTACCGTAATTGAGCCTCTTTTCCATCAACGGACCGGGCTTTTCTGCTAAAGCGACTTCCCCGGGGACTGCACCAAGGGCCAGATTGAGCAAATGGATAGTAGACAGTTGAGGATTTATTTCAACATTATACTTGAGCCGTTCGAACATTCCGGATGGTTCAAAGGCATAGACCCGGCCGGCGGGAGCCATCTTTGCGAAAAGCAGGCTCCAGGTTCCGATGTGGGCACCTACATCCAGAATCACCGAATCCGGTTTTATCAATTTCTTCAGAGCCCATACCTCCAGGGTCTCATAATACCCGGTAAAAAAAATATAGCTCCCGATATGTTCTACGGGATTTACCGTAATGGTCAGGGTCCGGTCATAACCATCGATTTGTTTCCATTCGGATGGCAGCCCTTTTTTGAATGGATTTAATAAAATATTGAGGAAATATCCGAGATGCCTTAAGGAATAGGTATAAACTGCATTTCGTGCACAATATGCCATAAAATCAATGATTCCATATTTAAACCTGGCAGTCAAAAGTAAAGATCAACTTTCTCTCGCCCGATATCAAGGTCTTTTGGGCAGTTCCTTCAAAACCTGCTTCAGTCCCAGAATTAAAATCCCGTTTTGCCCTTGACGGGAATACTTTTTTATTTTTTCCTCATGGATCTCCCGGCAAAAAAGCTCACCCTGCTTCCAGGCCTCATACCAATATGCAAGCTGAGTGGCGCCCTCTGCAGCCTTGCTGCAGGAAACGCCGCAATCTGCATCCCTGATCAGTTCATCCAGGCCATTCTCATCAGAGGGCACTATCAGCACGTGTGATCCCGACCGGATGTAATCATATATTTTCGTGCTCATCACCTGCCGGTAACCCGCCCAGCCATGATACATCAGGACTTCTGAACCGGCCATCAAGGCAAGTGCTTTTTCAGATGGCCATGGTTTTTCTTCGATTTCAACTTCCGGAAAGGGTAAGGCTTTACGGATTTTCCCGACAACCTCCGGATGACCGGGCGCAATGAACCTTATCCTTACCCCTGGCCTTTTAAGCTGAAGGAAACGCTGAATGGCTTCCAGGAAAATATTTAAAAAAGGCCTTTCATAAAGTGTGCCTACAATTGAAATGGTAAAGTGGTTCAGGTCTTTCACAGGCTTTGTATTATTCCAGGCATCTCCGTCATATCCATTGGAAACGATCAGCCTTTTTGAATGTGGCACTTTTAATACCTCCAACATGTGTGCGTTCAGGCTTATTATTCTATCGGCTCGCCGGATCGTTTGACGCATATGCCATTCTTCAAGACGGATTTTAATTTTTTTATTCCAGTCCAGGCCGTTGAAATCCTGATACATCTCATGATAATAAAGATCCCTGAAATCGACGACAAAGGGTATTTCTCTTTTTGCAGCCAGTCGGGCCACCAGCCTGACCAGGTTGGTGGGACCGGATTCCACCAGCAGGATATCAGGTTTTTTAAATTTTAAAACCAGCGGAAGGTATTTTTTAAAATAAAAATTATACGATTCCTGACAACTCCGGCCCAGAAGCAATTGAATCAAATAGATCGCCTTCCACCATCCGGTTCGCCTCAAAAATGCGTAATCATAATAGGCAAACCAGGTATTTATAAACGGGGTCCGGTAAACCAATACCCCTTCCTCCCTGCTCATGGAAAAAGGTGTTTTTAAAGGTTGGCGATAATCTTCCGCGCTGCCTTCCTCTCCGGTAAAATGCCTGGTCAGGACTTGAACCTCCCAGCCCTCTTTCACCATGGCTTTTGCAAAATGCCAGGGCCTTAAACCATTGACGCTGAGAGCAGGAGGGTATGTGAAAGTGACAATCAGAACAGTCAAAGGAGAATTAAGGGAATTAAAGAATTAAGAATTAAGAATTAAGAATTAAGAAATTGATTTCACGTTGCCCAGCGGTTCTTCCATAACCATTATCTGATTCGACCAGTCGTAGGAATCAAGGATATTCTGAGGGATTTCCTCCACGCTGCCATTTTCGCGCCACGAGTTGAAATGATGGAGGATAAATTGCCGGATCCTGGTCTTTTCTTCATCCCGGTTGTAAGCGAGCAGGCTATTGGGTAATTTATCGTATATGCCTTCAAGTTCTTCGTCCCGTTCCCCTGAAATCAGGCAGAGGATGGGTTTACGGGCCATCACATATTCATTGAATTTACCGCAAATAATTCCCTTCACCTCCGGTGTGGCCCAGGTCAAAACCAGGTTGATCTGGGCCTGGGTTTGATTGTCCCAGGCCTGTTGTATCGCCAACTGATGGTTGGTCTTGCTCCAGGGGAGAAGGCCATACCGTTTCATCCAGTTTTTCCAGAATAAGGCATGCAGGCCTGAATATTGGATCACCAAATGATCTGAAAATTGGTCTTCGGATGCACACAGGTCCTTTAATACTCGGAATAGTGCGCCTGCATGCTGCATTTCAGTATAGATCATACCGGTATAATTTATTACAAAGTGGTTCCTTTTCGGATCGGACTTAGCCACCGGCCTGTCCTTACCAGGGAGGCCATTATACAGGGTAGTGACCTTGTGGCCGTACAGGTCCTCCCAAAAAGCGCCGACTCCCCGGGTGACTGCCGTGATATAATTCATTTCCCGAATGAGGTCGCGTATCCATTTCTGCTGATAATTCCGGTTTGTTTTGTCCAGCCATAGGATATCCCTGAAGTCTCCGATCCAGACAAGGCCGGGATGGTTTTGTTTCAGGGAGCGGGCAATAAAATGATCCGCCATGGGGCGATAAGAAGAATAGAGGTGGGTGATCCCATATCTATCGATAAGCTCATTCCCTGTCTTTTTAGCTTTAAGAAGATAGAAGCCACCACCCTCTGCAAGCCACTTGTTGAATGGAAATCTCAATAACAAATTATGTCCCCATTTAATCCAGTTTCCCGGCCGGATTACCATGGAAGTCACTCCGTTCTGAACGCCAAAAAAAATCAATATCCGACGGTAGTCCCAGGCAAGCACGGGATGCAACCTAATCTGGCCGGGGAGCATGAGGTCGGGCGCCGGGCGGCTCAAAACATGTACTTCATGCCCTGCCTCTGCCAGAGCCTTGCTGATATAATAATTTCGGGTGGCCGTCAGGGTCTGCGGATGATAATAATAGGATATGAATAATATTTTTGTTTTTATCACCGGCTTCTATTCATTGGTTCATTAACTTTTGGTATTCATCCATGTATTTGCCCGCTACTACCGGATAGTCAAACAACGACTGGAGCGTAGCGCGGGATTGGACCAATTGCCCTTCAACGTATTCCGTGATGGCTTGTTCAATAGCCTGGCTGACATCCACCTCGTTGGAAACAAGGGGCAGAATATACAGGCCAGGCGCCAGGGGCATGTCTGCAATGCCATTATTCTGCAAGGCCACTACGGGTACCTGGCTGGCCAGGGCTTCGAGCACAACCACCCCAAAAGATTCGGAACGGCTCATCAGGAGAAAACACGAGGCAGATCGCATCAGGGGCAGCCATTGTTCCACCCTTTGTTCGCCCCACAGCAGGACCCCTTCTTCCAGTCCAAGTTTTTGGATTAACCGCTTCAACGGATATCGCTCCGGGCCATCACCGATAATGTGCAGTTTGGTATCGGGATGTTGTCTATGCCAGCAGGCAAAGGCCTTGATTCCGACATCGACCTGTTTGTTTTTATCGAGCGTGTTTACCATCAGGATATGCCGGGGTCGAGCCGGCTGCCCTGGTGAAAATAAACCAAAATCGATCGTATTGGGCAAGACCCTGATGGGATGCCGGATATAGGCAGATAAACTTTCCTTCAGGAAATGACTGACTGTAAAGACCGGAGTTTCTTCCTCCAGATAATGGTTGATCAGCATCCGCTCTATAAAATTGATTTTTTGCCCGGCGATTTTGGAACTGTGCTCTGTATACACAAAAGGGATTCCATATTTTCTCCGGAGTAATTGAGCAATGGCCAGCACCGGATAACTATGAACATGGACCAGGTCTGGCCGGCCGTGTCCTGAAAGATAGTTTTCAAAGGTGTTTTGATATGATAAAAGGGATCCGGAATTCCACAAGGGATACAACTTACCCCTGGCTGTGGAATAAGAATTCCAGATTTCCACACCATGTTCCAGCCGGCTGACCGGCGGGAGATTTTCGCCGGACTGAAATAAAAAATTGACTTTTACCCCTTTCCTTACAAGGGCATAAGCCAGGTCTTTCATGGCCCTGCCGCTCACGGGATGCGCGGGGGATTCAAACCAGGTAGGGATGAAAAGGATGTGCACTTGATACGAAGTGAAAGAACTTGCAGCTATTGGAACGAATATTCTGGAGAATCCTGTGAAAGCCGGACAAGTGAAATGTTGGGAAGACTGGCCATATTCATAGCTGAGGTATACGTAACGCGTCACGTGGCGGCCTGCGGCATAAACCGCCTACGAGAATCTACCGGCGACAAAAGCCGCCGCTACGCTCGTTTTAATTTCCTGTTCCAGCTTCCTTGGATAGATTAGCAAGGCATCCCCGCTGTCAATGACTATAAAATCCTCCGTTCCGCGGATAATGGCTTGTTTTCCCTGTGGAAGAATGACCAGGTTGTTTGTAGCATCCTCATACAACGCTTTCCCACCGATACACACATTACCCTCTTCTTCCTTTTCACTGGCTTCATATACGGAGGACCAGATGCCAAGGTCTGACCAGTCAAAGCTTGCCGGGACCGTATAGACATGGACTGATTTTTCCATGATGGCAAAGTCCACCGACACATTTTCCGTAAGAGGATACTGGCTGGCCAGGAAGGCTTCTTCACCTTCGGTATTGTAATGGCTTTCACCATGGCTCAGAATTTTGTAAATACCAGGAGCCAGGGAATGATACTCCCGGACGATGGTATTGACGTGCCAGGCAAACATGCCCGCGTTCCAGAGGTATTTTCCGGAACTAACATAAAATTTCGCTGAATCCAGATTGGGTTTTTCTACAAACTGCTCCACTTTTTTCACGGTATGGTGCTGGTTTTCCATCATCTTGATATAACCATAACCCGTTTCCGGCCGGGTAGGAACGATGCCAATGGTGACGATGGCTTCATGCATGGATG
>CAYOPD010000097.1:0-15404 GCA_964405735.1 uncultured Saprospiraceae bacterium
CATCGATCTCAATTCTGCCAACAGATCGGAGATGCCGCTGCCCTTGATCACGATGAAGCGCAATACCCTGATGAAATAGGTGACCGGATTGAAGGAAGACAGGATTTGAGCCCACCGGGGCATGGAGTCGATGGGAGTGTACAAGCCCCCCATCAGCACAAAAAACATAATGATAAAAAAGGCAAAAAGGGTAGCCTGCATCTGGTTGTCTACCAGGGTGCTGAGCAACAGGCCTACACCCAAAGCCCCGCTCAGGTAGACGGCCGAAAAGAAATAGATTGTCAGCAGGGATCCTCTGGGAACGATACCATACACCAGGTAGCCCACGATCAGACCCAGGGTCACGGAGATCATGCCAAGCACCCAGAACGGTATGAGTTTGCCTATCAGAAACTGGTATCTTTTCAGCGGGCTCACATTCAGCTGTTCGATCGTACCGATTTCCTTCTCCTGGACGATGTTCAGGGCGGCCATCAAACCGCCGACCATGGTGACCAGAAGGGCTAGTATGCCCGGCACCATATACAAAGGGTATTTGATAAAGGGATTGTACCAAAACGAACTGCGGACTTCAATCATGGGAAAGTCATTGAAGCGGGGAAGTTGCATCAGTTTCTCCCGGACCTCACGGTTAAAATCCCCAATGATTTGGTTTGCATAAGCACAACCCAGTGAAGCTTTGTTGCCATTCACCGCATCGGCCTCGATGGACAGGGTGGTTTCGCTCTCGCGGATCAGGATTCTTTCAAAACCGGCGGGAATGGTCAGCGTGAGGTCCGCTTTGTTTTGTTCAATGTTTCTCCGGGCTAAGGCTGGATCCCCTTTCGCATCGACCAGCACAAAATAAGGGGAGGCCTCCAGCTTACGGGCCAGGCTACGGGAATAGGAAGAATAATCCTGGTCAATGACCTGGAGGTTGATATTCTTCACTTCATAATCCGCCGCCAGGGGCAATAAAATCAACTGCAAAACCGGCATCAGCACCATCATCCGCAGGATGGCCGGCTGCCGGAAGATAAGGGCAAACTCCTTTCGTACAATCAACCATAGTTTTATCATAGGAGCCGGACTTTAAATTTTTTCACAGCGATTAAAAGAAGTCCGAAGGTCATGACAGCCAGGATCAAGGTTTCTTTCCAGATGCTGTAGAAGCCCAGCCCCTTGATCATGATGGCTTTCACAATGCTGTAATACCAACGGGTGGGCACCGCATGACTGATCCATTGCAGCGGCCAGGGCATGTTTTCAATGGGGAACATAAACCCGCTGAACAGGAGGGCAGGCAGCATAAATCCAACCAGGGATACGAACATGGCCACCTGCTGTTTTTCGGTGATGGTCGAGACCAGCAAACCCAATGCAAGCGTATTGCTGATATAAAGAGTATTTTCTGCCATCAGCAAAAACAAACTGCCGCGGATCGGAACGCCCAAAACATAGACGGCAAGCAAGAGGATGACGGCCACATCGATCAGGGCCAGCACCAGGTAAGGCACGGCTTTACTAACCACGATCTGCATCGGGTGCATCGGCGAGGCCAGCAAAACTTCCAGAGTGCCCAGTTCTTTTTCCCTCACAATGGCCACCGAAGTCATCATGGTGCACAGGATGGTCAGGATCAGGGTCATTACCCCTGGAACAAAACTGAAAGCACTTACGAGTTGGGGATTGTAAAGCATCCGGGTCTCGATGTTGATTTTATAGGGCAGGTTCATCAGGCCGAGCAGTTCATCCTGATACGCTCCAAACACCGCAGCCGCATAACTGGCCGCGATCGCTGCAGTATTTGGATCCGAGGCATCTGCCAGGATCTGGATCTGGCCTGAATTGAGGTGTTTCAGATCGTTTGCAAAATGTGGAGGAAAGACGATGGCCAGGCGCGCGGCTCCTTTTTCAAATAGAGAGGACACTGACGACGGATCCGAAAAATGACCGGTCACTTGAAAATACTCGCTTTGATCAAGACGGTCTGTGAGTTTTTTGGTTTCTTCATCCCCGGATTGATCAATGATCACTATGCGGGACTCTTTGACTTCGTTGCTGAGGGCGAATCCGAAAAGCAACATCAGCATGACGGGCTGAGCCAATAAGAAAAAAAGGCTGCGTGGATCTCGCAACACATGCTTGAATTCCTTGATGGTCATTGCCGTAAACCCGCTTTTCATAATTTCTCCTTTCCCTTTGACCTTTCGCCTTTAACCTTTAACCTTCCCTCCTCAACGCTCCCCTCGCCAATTTCCTGAACACTTCATCCATATTCTGGCTCTTATACTTTACTTTCAACTGTTGAGGCGTATCCATGGCGGCGATTTTGCCATCGACCATAATAGACACCCGGTGACAATACTCTGCTTCATCCATATAATGTGTGGTCACGAAGACAGTAAGACCCCCGCCAGCCGCTTCGAAAATCATATCCCAGAATTGCCTTCTGGTGATCGGATCGACCCCGCCGGTGGGCTCATCCAAAAACACAATCATGGGCCGGTGCTGGATCGCGACGGAAAAGGCCAGTTTTTGTTTCCATCCCAGGGGATAGTCCCGGAGCAGCTTGTTTGCATAAGGGCTCAGGCCAAGACGGTCCAGCAATTGTTCGCTTTTAACCTTCAGTTCTTTATAGGGTATATCATACAGACTGCCATAAAAAAGAATGTTCTCCCTGGCAGTGAGATCGTTGTACAGGGAAAATTTCTGGCTCATATAGCCGATATTTTTTTTGATTTCTTCGCTTTGAAGATTGATATCGAAACCGGCTACCCTTCCCTCACCCGAACTGGGTTTCAGCAAGCCACAAAGCATGCGCATCGCCGTGGTTTTACCGGCACCATTAGCGCCCAGGAAGCCAAAAATTTCGCCCTTACCCACATCAAACGAGATGTGGTCCACTGCGGTGAAATCGCCGAATTTGCGGGTCAGGTCCTTTACTTCAATCGCTTTCATGCCATGCTGAGTAATTTATCCATGAAAACGTCTTCAATACCGGGATCAATTTGTTCAATGGACACCGGCCCGGATATTCTCCCATTCAGAAAGTTCGATAAGTCCTGAGGGGTTCCCGATTTAAGCTGAACATGATGGGTTTCCCCGAAGGTATGACAAGACCAGGTCTCCGGATAGTCGCGTACGGCCCGGAGCAACGGATACATATCTGCTGATTTTACCGCATAAACAGGACGGGATGAACGCTGACGGATTTCGGCAGGGGTGCCTGTTTCCAGGATGGTTCCTTTCTGAATCAGCGCGATGCGGTTGCAGAGATTGGCTTCATCCATATAAGGCGTCGATACCAGAATCGTGATTCCCCTGGCTTTGAGCCGAATCAGCATATCCCAGAATTCACGGCGGGATACCGGATCCACTCCTGTGGTGGGTTCATCCAGCAACAGGATTTCCGGTTCGTGGATGAGGGCGCAGCACAAAGCCAGTTTTTGTTTCATGCCCCCGGAAAGTTGGCCGGCTCTCCGGTTTTTGAAAGGGGCCAATTGATCATAGAGATCTTTGATCAAATGGTAATTGGCCTCCAGGTCGGACTTGAAAACGGTCGCAAAAAAACTTAGGTTTTCCTGAACGGAGAGGTCCTGATAAAGGGAAAATCTTCCCGGCATATATCCTATGATCTGCCGGACCAGGGCGTAATCCCGGACAGGATCCAAACCCGCAAGCCTGGCACTGCCGGAGTTTGGAAGGATCAAACTGGCCAGGATGCGGATGAGCGTAGTTTTGCCCGCACCATCCGGCCCAATCAGGCCAAAGATTTCACCTTGCTCCACGGACAAACTCACCTCATGCAGTGCAATCACTTTACCCTTGTCAAAGGTTCGGGTTAGCCGGTCCGTGATGATTGCCTTCATTACCAGTTGACCTCGGCAAACATGCCCAGTTTGATCCGGCCATCGTTGGCCACTTTAATTTTGATGGGGTAAACCAGGTTGGCCCGCTCATCGACGGTCATAATGGATTTAGGGGTAAATTCCGCTTTGTCCGAGATCCAGGTGATGATGCCTGGATAGGTCAGCACTTTCTCCCCACCCTGATCGATCATCACCGTCATTTCCTGGCCAAGCTTTATCTCGCCCAACTGGGTTCCCGTGATATAGGTTTTGAGATACAAGGTATCCAGGTCAGCTATTTTGTACAGCGCCTTTCCGGCATTGACCATTTCATGAGCATAAGCGTATTGGGTCAATACGGTACCCCGGATCGGGTTTGTGATGTTACATTTTTCTTCCAGGTCCTGCAGTTGTTCAAGCCGGGCGGCAAGGGGCGATTTTTCACTCAGGATAGCCCTGTTTTGAATAGCCACGTTTTGACGGGCTGCCTCGATCTGTTGCCTGGTGATGTCCACCTGGGATTTGGCCACAAGGATTTGTTTTTCCACCACGGATTTCTGTGTCCGGATATCATCCAGTTGTTTTACTGGGGCGGCCTCAGCCTCAACCAGTCGTTGTAAACGGGTTTCATCACGGACCAGGGCGGCAAGCTGGTCTTCGAGAATCCGGATCTGGTTTTGATTCAATTCGACTTGTTGCTCCAGTACTTTGATGTTCGGGCCTGCATCCGTTTTTTTTGCATCAATGCTTTCAAGAGTCGCCTGGGCTTGCTGAACGCTTAATTCCTGCTGGCTGCAGGAAATCATACCCACCTGTCCGCCCGCTTCCAGGACCATTCCTTCCTCCACATCCAGCGACAGCAGTTTTCCGGAGGACTCAGCGGATACAATGACCTCGCGCCCCTCAAAGATTCCGCTGGCCTTATAATCTTTCCTGCTTTTATTGCATCCAAAAGCGAATACCAGGAGCAGCACAATTATACCCGGAAGTACCCGGATCTTGGAAAGTGAAGGATTACAATTTTCCATGGATCAGATTTAATAGTTCTTTGGATTGTAGACGTTGAATTTGATGCATATCCCTTTTTATCCGGGCCTGGGTCAGGCTGTTGGCATCGGTGGCATATTCATTTACGGTGACCACACCGGTTTCCAATTGGGCTTCGCTGCTTTTCAAAACCCGCTCATGAAGGGTGATCACTGCGTCATCTTCCAGGATGAGCCGGTCGAGGTGTACAATTTCCGTTTCCTGGGCCCGGATCCGGACCTGTTCCTGGAGATTGAAGGATTCTTCATGCACCTTTATTTTATCCAGCCCGGCCTGCAGCAGGTTTTTTTCCCGCTGGCCCTGGCGGCTATAAAGGTTTTGAAGGTTCCATTGCCATTTCAGGCCAAGGATCGAATAAGGTTTGAATTCATCGGATAGGACATTCAGACCGGGGCGGCCATAACCCAATTGACCAAAGAGCTGGACTTTGGGTTGAAATCGGGTTTGAGACAAACTAAATGAAGCGGCCTGGTATTTTCGCTGTGCTTCAAACAAAGCCAGTTCGGGTCGAGTGGCAGTCAAATCCTCCGGACTGAGGCCGGGTACAAACCGCATGCTGGAATCGAGAGGTATTCCCGTAAGCAGTTCAAGGGAGGCCATCGCATTCTCCTTTTGTTTTTTTATTTCAAGGATAGCCTGGTTCGTCTCCCGGATCTTTATTTGTAAGGCCGCGTCCTGGAAACCCGCCGCCATTCCTTCCCGGATCTGGTTGTGCAGGCGTGTCGATTTTTTTTCCAGGTCTTCAGCCAGCAGGGTCCATTGGCGAATGGAAAGATCGGCCAGAACAATGTTGAAATAGGTTTTACAAATAAGTTCTTTCATCTGGTGGATCATCACTTGTGTGCCGGCCAGGTCCATATCGTAGGCACGGAAACTTTGTTCATCCTGGGCTTTGCGCTGGCCTCCATCATAGATAAGCTGTGACAATTCAAGCAAAGCCCGGTATTGATCCTGGGGCTGTCCCGGGATATCCAGCCCGGGAAGCGCGACAGGAATTTCCGTCACATCCGATTGCCAGGAAGCCTGCCCCAAAAAGCTGGCCTGGGGAATGCGTGAAAGGGCGTTGATTTTTCTCTGGTTTTCTTCAGTCGATTTCGAGAGGGCAGCCAGTCTATGGTAGGGATGGTTTTTTTCAATGGCCGCGTAAAGATCAGGGAGGCTGATGCTGTTTTGAGAAAACACCAATAAAACAGCAGCCTGGATCAAAATCAAGATAAGGACGAACCGCTGTGACAAATGGGTAGGCTTCATCGGAACGGGGATTTATTTTTTGATGGAATTCCAGATCATGCTCACTACTTCTTTCTTTTTTTTCTGCATAAGAATGTTGAAGGATTTTTCAGTGAAACCAAGTTTACCAGTCAGGATGGGTTTGGCCAGGAAGGGGAAGATGGTCATCGCCTGGATGTTGAGGATCAATTCGCGGGCGGGGATATAACGGATAATACCACGCAGGTTTTCCTCCTTGATCTGCTTTTCAAGCCGTCCCAGGACCCGGCTGACCGGGATGTGTTCCATGCCCTTAAAAATCATTTCAGGATTGCGGTGCAATTCACTCAGGATGAAGACAGGCAATTCGGGCATGCCGAGCAGTTTGTCGATATCGAGGGAAACGATTTGTTTAAGTTTTTTTTCAAGCGGGGCTTCTCCCAGCAGGACCCCTGCAATGGAAGAAAACAGGTTCCTGAACTCGGACAGGAAAATGGAGTCGAACAGTTTTTCCTTGCTGCGGTAATAATAATTCACCATGGACTTGGTCGTGCCCGCTTCCCGGGCGATCTCCTGGAGGGAAGCGCCTGCAAATCCTTTCCGGGAAAATTGTTTGCGGGCCGAAGCCAGGATAAGTTCTTCAATATTTTTTTTCCCGCCGGACATTTCGAACACTTGTTTCGAACGATCGTTCTAAAATGCAAAGGTAATGGAAGTTTTATTTTTAAATAAAAAATATTTCCGCGATCACACTCTTTGATTCTCACTAAAAACAGGGGAAGGAATGGATTTAGGGATAAAATGGCTTGAAGCCATGCTGTTTTTTGTAATAGGTGGCTAAAGCCCAAATTTATACTCACTGCCCAACCCCAGCCTGAATGCCGGGGTTGGGCAGGTGTACTTTCTAAAGAACCTTGTGCCTTAATTTGCTTTCAGTTACCAGGATATCCCCAGTCCCAGCCGCAACAACCTCCCCGCCCCATTGATCCCCGAACCATGCACCCGGTAATCCCGGTCAAAGAGATTCTCCACACCAGCCCTGAATTCAAACGACTTCATTTTTGCCGTAAGGCCCAAATTGAGAATATTCCAGGCGGGGGTGCCCATCATTGAAATGCGGTTGTCGGAAAGATCACCGGCACTGAGCCGGTCTTGCCGGCCCGCATTAAGTGACTCTGCATAAAAGCTCCAGCGTGGTCCTGGTTGATATTGAATCTTTCCGATATAAAAGAAGGGAGGAATACGCCGGATCGGTTCATCGGCGCTTTGATTTTGCCCAAAGGAATATTGGACGGTTCCCCGGAAGGTCCAGCGATTATAGAATTTGAATTGGTAGGAAGATTCCATGCCATAGATAAAGGCCCGGTCCACATTTTTTTTGATAAATACAGGATAAGCCTGGATAGAATCCCCCGGGATGGGCACACGGGTGATCAGGTCATGCAGTTTCAGATAAAAAAAAGAAGTTTCCCATTGAACCGACTTGCCGACCCAGCGGTGACCCGCTCCAATATGTAATCCCTTTTCCGGGCTGAGATCATAATTGGGTATTTCATACCTGAAATCGACAATCCCCAGGGAACCTGCATCGTCAATATTGGGAGCCCTGAAGGTTTTGTCGGCATGAATAAAAAGGCGGTGAGCGCCCATCGTCCTTCCAAGAGCTATATGCCAAACGAGGGCGGAAGGTTTTAGTACCACTTCCCCCAGGTTGGACTCCCTCGTTTTCAGTTGATAAAAATTATACCTCCATCCCAAAGCGAGGTCCCAGGGTTCCAAGTTAAAATTCCAGTCATTAAAAAATCCAACATTCAGATAAGTCGCTCCATCGGGATAGAGTCCCCGCAGGGCCGGACTGCCCGGAACCGCAGTTTCCAATCTGGCTACACTGTTAACCTTATCCCGGTATAAATCCAAGCCAAGGATGCCACTGGCCCGTCGCGAAGGACTCAATTCAAGTTGAGTCGAAAATCCCCATATTCCTGCTTTATCTTCTTCATGCCGGACCGGGTCTGTCGTTTTTTTCTTGAGGCTTCTTTGTTCGGACAATTGTTGCCAGGACAGGGTAGTTTCTACCTGCTTAAAAAAGCGCGATCCGCCGAATTCGTATTTATTGCGGAGGAAGGCCAGCTGATGACTGAGCAGATCCGACTGGTTGCGTTGAAAACCTTCCAGCACCACTTTATGGTAAACCGGGACATCTGTCTGGCGGCTGGCCGACCAGGAAAGGTCCCAGGTACCTGCACGGTTTTCCCACCGGGCTTTGATATCGGTACTGGTCTCATCATAACCGCTTGGTATTTGTTTACCGGTTTGTTTACCTCCCTGCAGATCCCCGTAACCGGCTATGGATCCGCGCATCGAAAGTCCGAACTTGTTTGTTGAAAATTGAATGCTTCCATTGGCCAGTTTCTCCACCCCGCCGGAAGCCCATTGGGTGTAGGCATTTCCGGAAAAGGTCCGTCCGGCACCGGTCACCGGATTTGAACCGATCAGATGGATGACCCCGCCGATGGCATCGGATCCGTATTGGACCGCCCCCGAGCCCCGGATCACTTCTATCTGGCCGGGTTCAAACAAGGATTGCAGGCTCAGGTATTGATTGGGGCCATAGCGGTAGATGGAATTGTTGAGCCGTATGCCGTCCTTTATGATCAAAACCTGGTTACCGGTAAGACCTCGGATAAATGGGGATCCTCCGCCCTGGTTGGTTTTTTGCATCCATATTCCTTCATGTTGCAGGGCTTCGACCAGGTTACGGGAAACGACATCCTTCAAATTTTCCCTTTCAATTCTTTGAACGGGCATGTTCACGGATGCCCTGGCCTGAGCCATGCGTGATGCGGTGACCACGACCTCATGGATATCCAGTGTGGAATCATTTCTTACGCCCTGTGCCAGAGAACCATAAAACGTGTGAACTATAATCAGGGAAAATGGAAAATGAAGCCGCATCATTGGCCTATTTAAGATATTCCAGGATAGAAGTGCGTATAAAGGTCTCGTCGTCCAGTTTAGGGCCGGTACCCAATGCCTTCCAGTCGAATTTTTCATTCAAAGGTGTCAGGGCATTGCGCGGATTAAAAACAAGAGTATCCACCATGGTGGCCTGGTAAGGAGAAAAATCAGGCTGATCGGTAAAAAAATCCGCCAGGTCGGTAGCGCCGGCATCGTATTGATTCAGATAAGGAATACCCAGTATATTCCAGAAGGTCTTGAAGATGCTTCCGAAACTGTAATGGGTATGGCTCACATAATTTTTTTTGGCAAAAGGCGAGACCACCATCAGGATGCTGCGGTGGGCATCGATATGGTCGCGGCCATCCTGGCTGTCGTCCTCGGTAATCACAATAGCCATTTCTTTCCAGTACGGGGTCTGAGATAAAAACTCAACCAGCCGGCCCAGGGCCAGGTCGTTGTCCGACATATAACTTTCACGGAATGGAAAACCCGCATCCGGGCGGTCTCCGGCGCCGTGATCGTTGGGAAGAATGATGGTGATCACTGAAGGCAGACTTTGTCCATCGCTCCATTTTTCATTAAATTCTTCGATGAAGACGTCCAGCCTGAACTGGTCCGGAATGGCCATATTGTAGGTGGCATAACGCCGGGAGGTACGGTCATACAATGGCCCGGGCAGCGGATAGTTGACCAGGTATTTCACCCCTCCATATTTCATGGATGGGTCGGCGAAAGACCCTGCATCAAATTCCACCCCGAAACCAAAATTGAAAAACTCCTTCCCGTTGCGGTGCAAATGATCCCAGATGGATCCATGCGGATTGTATTCTTCCGGATAGATGGCTCCTGAAGCCCCGGTCATACCAAAACGGCCGGGCGCATTGGAACGGTGGTTGAGGTCCCTTTTGCCTCCGTAAGCTGCGGAGGTATGGGTCTCGATCCATTCATTGGGATAGGTGCCCGCCAGCCAGCGGTGGCCATCCGCGGAATGATCGGAATCCACATAAAAATTGTCGCCGATGCCAAAGCGTTGGGCCAGGGCCAGGTGGTTGGGCATGACCGTGGTATTGATCACGGAATCCGTTTTTTTCTTATTGTAAAAACTGACCCGGTGCCCATAACGGGCCATTGAAGGCTCTCCTTTGCCGTTTTTGATCTGTCCGAATACCTCGTCGTAAGTCCTGTTTTCCTTTGAAACAAAAACAATATGTTTGATCGGGCTGCGGATTCCGGATGCAGGATGAGGAGGTATTGGCCCATTCAAATTTTTAGCCAGGGGCTTCCACGAAAAATTATTGGCGATCACTTCATTGGTATATTTTGGCAGATCACCCTCCGAGGGAATATCCAAAACGGTAACCGATCCCTTCATCAAAGAACCGATATAGTCTCCTTCCGGCCCCGATTTATAGGAAGGCCCGCCGTTGGGGCCGCTGCCGAATCCTTTTGCATTGGCCACGATGAGCTTTTTTCCGTCGGGGCTTGCGCGCAGTTTGGAGGGAAACCAGCCCACCGGCAAATGGCCCTGAAGGCTTTGGGTCCGGAGATCAATCACTCCAACCGCATTGATTCCCGATTCGGCCACATATAATTTTTTCCTTTCCGGATCGAGACTGAGTCCAAATGGAATGATGCCTTTCATGGGTCCAAGCCGCGCGTCGAGGCCAAGGTCGATGCTTTTCACGAGGCTGTCCCGGCCGGCATCGATCACGGAGATGCAGTCATGGCTCCCATTGCTCACATATACATATTTTCCATCGGTCACCATGGAATTTGGGCTGCTGCCCCCCACCGCCGGGATCCCGTCGAGTTTTTCACCAACCAGAAAACCGGTCTTTATTTTCGCCTTTGGTGCAGGTTGGGATCCCTGGAGGTCAAACACCCAGATTGAAAAAGCTTCATCCGCGTTCATTTCCCCCAGTCCTTTGACCTGGACAGAATCCCGATCAATGCCTTTGATCATTTCTTCAGAGCCATAAGCAAATGCGGGAAAATCGAGCGGCCTCAGCCCGATAGTATTGGAATCCATATTATTAACCAGGCTGTATTCAAACATGCCTACATTGGCCACGTACATTTTCTTTTCATCCGGTGAAAGGCAGATCCCGAAAGGATATCTTCCCGTGCGCCAATTTCGCAACACTTTGCCGGTTTCCAGGCTTACCTCGATCACCCGGAAGCCCGTCTGATCCACCGCATAAAGGGTTTTGCCATTATGGGTCATGACCATATCCCCGATATATCCGTCGTTGTATTTGAATCCTTCCTGGTCCGAAGTACAGGATATGGTCGCCTTTTTCTCCCCGGTCAACGCATCAAAGGCGAATATTTTATTGGTTTGACCCCCTGCTACATAGATGGTCTTATCGTCGGGGGAGATGGCCAGACCCATAAACACTGCGGACAAGAGGTCATCATCCGTATTGGCGGATTTGGGGATCTGCATGGTGGTCATGGAATCGGTAAACGGATCCCGAAGTAAGGTAATGGAAAAGGGATTTGTGCCCGAATTGGCGGTTACGGCCAGTCGCCCATCTGCCGAGAGCACGAGACCGTAGGGATGGGGTGCGATGCGTACCGTCTTTCCCATGGGTCTTACATATCTTCCGTTTGGAAGAATGGCTTCGCTTTCGTTGATATAACAATATTCATTTCCGGCCGGAGCGGAGGATACCCAGATCTGCTCCGATGATTTATTCCTGCAAGCAAGCAGCAATAAAAGAACAGGGACGACAATAAAAATAAATGGTTTCATGGTTTCATCTTCAAATTGGTTCCAAGTTAGATTTTTGCAGAATATCCGTGCAGGTTTGAAATATAATCAAATGATTAAGTTTTATAAACGCAGGTATAAAGCCTGCAGGTTTATAAACTCAAAAGACAAGTGTTTTCTAGGTTTTGGAAATTCCAGTTCTTAGGCAATATCCACTTCCCGGTAGGCCTGGATCAGTTTCATTTCCCCTTCCTTGCCGGGGAATGCGTTGCCGTGTTCCATGCCCATGACCCCTGTGTAACCGCGGCTGTGGATGTATTTGAAAATATTTTTATAATTGATCTCCCCGGTTGTCGGTTCTTTGCGGCCCGGATTGTCCCCGATCTGGAAATAGGCGATTTCATCCCAGCATTTTTCGATCGTCGGGATCAGGTGGCCTTCATTGCGCTGCATGTGGTAAATATCATAGAGGATCTTGCAGGCCGGGCTGTTGACTGCTTTGCAGATGAGATAGGTTTGCGCCGCGTGACGAAGGAACAGATCCGGATTGTCAGAAAGGGGCTCCATCACCATGGTCAGCCCATGGGGTTCGAGGATTTCGGCCCCGCGCCGCATTGCTTCGATGACATTGGCCGTCTGGATATCGAGGGGCAGGTTACGCTCAAAATAACCGGGCACCACCGTCATCCATTTGGCATTGACCCTTTTGGCCAGTTCCACGGAAGCCTTGCAGGTGGCCACGAATTTGTCCAGGTATTCTTTTTTCCCGGTAGCAAGGGATATTTTCCAGTTGTCACCCCCTTCGATTACAAAGACGCCCATGCGCATGCCCAGTGCGGCCAGGGTGGAACCGATTTTATCCTGCACTTCTTTCGGGCGAGCCAGCATGCCATTGTCTTCCAATGACCTGAAGCCCTGGTCTGACATAAATTTTAATTGGTCGACCAGGTCATCCCCTGCCGAGTTTTTGAACATGCCGAAATGCGGGGCATAATCCATTTTGAAGGCAGGTGCGGGACCCCCTTTCAGTTTATTGGAATGATCAGGTATGCCTGCAATCCCGGCTGGGACTGCCAGGGCGGCGGATTGGATAAATTTTCTTCTTTTCATGAGTAAAATGTTGGTTTGTAAACCTAATAAAATCTGTGATAAATCTGATCGTTTTCTAATAAGTGCCCTATCTCTGTCCCGACTGAGGGAGCAGGTTTTGCCGTCTGGATAAAAGGATTAAAATCGCCATACACCTTATAATAAAAAAAGGTAATTCAAAAAATATAATGTCCTACAATCCTACAATCCTATCAATCCTATAATCCTATCAATCCTATATTCCTATCACATATTCCACCAATAATTCATCTTAATCACCACTGCCCGGTCTTTGGCATTAAAAGGCGCCGGCAGGTAATTGTCAGTGTATACGATGAACAGGTCTGAGGCTGGCTTGAATCGCCATTGCAGGCGGGTATTTATGTTGATATTATTGATCTGTTCGTTGTATTGTACGAAGGTGGTGAAATAGAGGTTGTTGGTAAAGGTTACATCGGCTCTGGGCCCCACCAGCCAGAATACGGTGCGGTACCAGGGTGCGGGCAGGCTGATGTTGTTGTAATTCGCCGCAAGGGCCAGCTTTACATAAGGCTGGAAGCGGTAACCCAGTTCGGTGGCGAAATTGGTCCGGTTGCCGTTTTGGTAATAGCCGCCCACCCGGTAAGAAAAGGAATAAGTGAAAAGTTTCTGCGGTTGTGAGAAAAATTCAGCCCCGGTAGACTTCCATTTGTGTTCGGTGCCCCGCGCGAGGGTATCTTTCCGGGTATTGGTCGGATCAAAGGGTTGCAGCAGGCGCACCCAGTCATCCCCGACCCATAACGAAGCTTTGGCCTGGCTCCTGAAATTAAAGACATACATAAAAAAGACGGTGCGGTCCGTGGTTTTAAAATTGGGATTAAAATAAGCGAAGGCCCCCAGGGAAGGCCCATGGGTCAGTATTTTGCCTTTGGCAGGATAAAAAAGGTAGGAAGCGGTAGGGCTTATTTTCCAATATTCCCGGCGGGGGACATAACCCACTTCGGCGGTATAATTTTTACTTACATATTCTTGCTGCCAGCTGACCGAAAGGGTGCGGGTGGCATAGGATAGATTGCCCACATGCGACCAGGAGTCGGAAGATTTTTTAGTATCCAGTGATTTGGCATACATGAATTTACCGGTCCACCGGTTGCTGGCTGAAGCAAGGTTGTATTCAAAGCCCAGGTTGCGGTTGTATTGCGAATTGGCTTTTTGCAGTTCCGAGCTCAGCTTGTCATATCCCACCGCCTGCTTATTCACTGCAAAGACGGTGATGTTGGACCGGCTGAAAACCTTTCGCTGGAGGGCAAACATTCCAAAATTGTATCCCGGTTGAAATTCGTTTTTCCTGGTCTGCATGTCCAGGATCCCGATACGCCAGTTCTGATCCAGTTTCCCGCTCACGCGCGCACCGAAGTCAATGGGGATGCCCAGGCCGATACGCCGGGAGAAAAATGGCCGGAGTGTGCTGTTGCCCAGGTTGGCAAACAGGTCTCCGTTTTCAAGAAAAAACTGCCGGCGTTCCGGGAAGAACAATTCAAAGCGGTCCAGGTTGGTTACCTGCTGGTCCACCTCCACCTGGGAAAAATCAGGGTTTACCGTAAGGTCCAGGTTCAGGGCGCTTCCTAATGAAATTTTAGCGTCCCCGCCAATTTCCTTTCTGAAATGAGCCTTGGTATTTTTTTCAAAATTTTTAGAATACCCGGTCAGCGCATAGGGAATAAAAGAAAGATTCGGTCCCGGATCGGGGGGTGGCTGGTCCCATACCAGGATGCCGGTATAAGCGAGGGAAGCCGTTGGAAAGATCCTGGGCACCGGCGCCCAGCTTGATTTTTCCGTGGTCCGGATGTCGAGCCGGGAGAAATTGATGCCCCATTGGGTGATTCCTTTCTTATAACGAATGCTTTTAAAGGGAATGGCTGCTTCGAAGACCCACTTGTCGTCGTAATTTTTAGTCACTCCAAACCAGCGGTTTTCCCAACTCAGGTCCACCTTGCCGCCTTCGTACATGGTGCCGTCCCATTGTCCTCCCGCTGCATTGGAACCAAATGAAAAACCATTGGTACCGTCATCGTAAGGATCCATGAACAGGAGGAAGTTGTCGTTTTTACCAAAGGCAAAATCCCTTTTGAGCGATTCCACCTGGTAATTTTTATCAATGGTGTGGTAGGCCTCCACGAGGAGGTAAATGTTTTTGGCATCGTAACACATCCGCACATCGGTACGGCCCTTGGCTTTGCTGGTATCCATGGGCAATACCATATAAAAGTCGGTGGCGATATCAAGGGGTTTCCAGGCAGCGTCTCCTTCATGACCGTCTATGACGATGGTTTGGTCGATCCTGTGCATGTGGTACCGGTAATTTGAATTTTGCCTCTGGGCAAAGGAAGGGAGGACCATCAAGGTCAGCAGCATCAAAAAACATCTTTTCATCATATTGGGATTGCAAAAATAGGGTTTCTGGATATGCCCCCAATGATATTCTATATATTGGCGGATTGGTCAGTTCGTAGGATTTATAAATTTAAAAATTAAGGAATTAAGAATTAAGGAATTAAGAAATTAAGAATAAAGGG
>CAYOPD010000098.1:0-15148 GCA_964405735.1 uncultured Saprospiraceae bacterium
AACCAACAACTGATTTCCGAAGCCTGGATAAACTCGGCCCGCCAGCCTTCTGCCCCGAATTCATCTTATGGACTGATGTGGTGGACTAATGAAAAAAACGAACTGGCCGGAGTTTCAAAGAATATTTATTACGCCAATGGATTTGGCGGGAATTATATCGTGATCGATCCGGAGCACGACCTGGTAATCGTCACCCGGTGGCTGGATACCGGGAAACTGGGTGAATTGGTTAAAAAAGTGGTTGATGCGGTGGAATGACCGAAGTTTAAAGTGAAAGGGTGACTCGAAGTCACCTTTTCACTTGGACAAAACCTCAAGCACTTTTGCCGGAGTAAAAGGCATGTGGCGCAAGGCTTTTCCGGTGAGCTTCATAAAGGCGTTTGCAATCGCACCGCCCATCAACGGCAGGCTCACCTCTCCCAGGCTGGTTGGTGGCGACGAAGAAGGCATCAGGCTGATTTCTATACTTTCAGGACAATCGGCCATGCGAAGGATGGGATAATCATGAAAATTGGATTGTTGCACCCTGCCGTTTTTAAAAGTAATGCTTTCCTGCAGTGCACTGCTAATGCCCATGACAATACCTCCTTCCATCTGGGCAATCGCATTATCGGGTTGTACCACCACACCGGCATCTACCACGGCCCATACCTTATGGATTTTTATCTGGCCGCTTTCCCGGTCCAGTGAGATTTCTACGACACCGGCGGTATAAGAACCTCCGTAATCCGAAAACGACAAACCATGTGCCCGTCCGGGAGTAAGGGGTTTTCCCCATCCCGAAAGGGCTGCGACTTTTTCCAGAATGGCCAAATGCCTGGGCAGGTCTTTCATCATCCGCCGGCGATACTCGTATGGGTCAATTTTAAGGTCATGGGCGATTTCATCGATGAATACTTCCTGGGCAAATTTATTGGGGCCATGGCCCACCGAGCGCCAATAAGTGGTGCGTACGCCAGGATGGCTTACCCGGTGTTCGGCCTGTTGATTAGGAATGGTATAATAGTTCATCCTTACACCACCTGTTTGTAAACGGTTATCCGGACCGGCAATCGTATGCTGCCAACCCGTGATGTTACCGTTTTGGTCTAAGCCGGCCCGCATCCGTTGCAGGCTCATTGGCCGGAAACTGCCATACTGAATATCATCTTCACGCGTCCAGATGAGTTTGAGGGGACGACGCACTTGTTTGGCCAGCAGGGCGGCTTCCAGCGAAAAATCTTCCTGTCTTCTGCCAAAGCCCCCACCGCTGTAACAATTGTGAAAAGTGACCCTGGATTCATCCAGGCCCAACACTTTGGCGATTGCGCTTCTTTCGGTATCCGGCGCTTGCGTGCCGGCCCAGGCTTCGGCGCTATTTCCATCTGCAGCTACATGGATCACTGCATTTAAGGGTTCCATCTGGGCATGGTATAAATAATCGGTAAGGTATTCCCGCTCATAAATTTTATAAGCCGATTGAATATTCGCAGAAGCATCGCCGGTGTCCACCACCATCCTGCCTTTTTGGTTTTGATCGCGGATCAACAGCCCCAGGGATTTAAAATCTTCGACACTGTCATATCCCTTCGCCCGGGTCTCTTCGGACCAGCGGATCTGCAAGGATTTTTTTGCCTTAAGCGCCTGTTCAAATGTATTGGCCACAACGCCGATGCCATGGTCCAACTTTACGATATCGACAAAACCCTCGGCTGAGCGGACTTCATTTTCATTCAACAGTTCCGGCTTGGCGCCATATACCGGCGACCGGGCAATGGCGGCATAAACCATACCCGGCAGGCTAAAATCAATTCCGAATTTAGCCCGGCCCGTAGTTTTATCCGGGATATCGTACCGCGGGATCACGCTGCCGATCAGGCGGAATTGTTCCGGTTGTTTCAATTCCTGGTCGCTTATTTCCGGAATGGATGGAGGAATCTGCGCAAAGGAAGCTATTTCACCAAAACTCAGTTTTCGTCCGCTGGCCGGATCGATCACATATCCCTGGTCGGTTTTTAATCCGGATTGGGGCAAGCCCCATTTTTTCGCTGCATTGTACATGAGGACATACCTGGCCTTAGCACCGGCTTGCCTCAGGGGTTTGTAATATCCGCGGATGGTGCGGCTCCCTGCAGTGATCATGGGCCCGCCCATGGTCCCATTCCATTGCATGCCGTAAATTCCCGGTTCGACCGGGGAATATTCGATATGCACCTTGTCCCAGTCTGCATCCATTTCTTCGGCAATAATCGCAGCCAGGGCGGTCATAGACCCCTGGCCCATTTCGGCGGCCGGATTATAAATCGTGATCTTTCCGTCTGCCGTAATCTTCACCCAGGCGGTGATCTGCGGGTCACCTTTGGAGGCGTCCGGGTCCTTATTCACCAAAAATTTAGGAGCAAAGGCGCCCGCCGTCACGGCAAAACCGAAACCACCGGCGGTCAGCATAAACTGACGGCGGCTAATGGTACTGGTCCGAGGGTCTTTTTCGTTTTTCATTGTTTGCCGGATTTAGATGCTTTTTCAATGGCCTTAATAATCCGCGTATAGGTTCCACAGCGGCAAAGCACCCCATTCATGTATGAAATAATCTGTTCCCGGTCGGGATGGGGATTGGTTTTGAGGAGGGCCGCGGCCTGCATGATCTGGCCGGACTGGCAATACCCGCACTGGGGGACTTGTTCTTCAATCCAGGCTTGCTGCAGGGGATGCAGTTCTTCTCCTGACAGGCCTTCAATGGTGGTCACCGATCTCCCTGCGATGGAAGAAACCGGGGTCATGCACGACCTTACGGCGATA
The DNA here is from genome assembly GCA_964405735.1 of uncultured Saprospiraceae bacterium. Classification (GTDB taxonomy): domain Bacteria; phylum Bacteroidota; class Bacteroidia; order Chitinophagales; family Saprospiraceae; genus JADJLQ01. The sequence continues at coordinate 2,779 of CAYOPD010000098.1, forward strand.
CCATCCAGGTGTACCGTGCAGGCCCCACAAAGGGAGGCCCCGCAGCCGTATTTGGTACCGGTCAACAGAAGGGTTTCCCTCAGGGTCCAAAGCAGGGTGGCATCTGCGGCGGTTTCGACCTGGACCGTTTTGCCATTGAGTTTAAAACTGGTTTTCATAAAAATAGAATTAAAACAGATTGCGCGAAGCCTGGCTAATCGAATTCAAATTAATCAACAAATACCAAACATGGCTGGAAAATATATTCCGGGTAGGATGTATTAAACATCAACCGTATGCCGGAGCGCTAATCCTTTTTCCAAAATTTCCGGATGGCAACAAGATGGGAAAACAAGACCAGGGGCACCACCAATACCGGGAGCCAAACAAAAGGAAAATACAACATGGCAATATTGGGCTGGTCGAAGGCAAACTGCTGGAAGGGAAAGGGAAAGGACAAGAGGGCATTGATGACAATATTGGCCAGCAGGGCCAGGCAAATAAAATTCCATGCCAGGAGGAAATTCTTGTCCAGGTTTTTTTTAATAAAACCAAAATAATACACCAACAAAGCAGAAATACCGGAAAGAATATCAAAGTTTCTGCCCTCGAACGTCATCAGCTGCGGTATGGTCTTATAATAAAACAGCCAGAACAGAACGAGTTCGACCGGGATCCGGACCACATGCAGCAGGGTTAACCTTTTCAGGTCAAGCCCATCGATAAACAAACGTCCCCGGGGGGAAAGGAAAAGGAAAAAAATAAAAACCAGAGAAGGCAGGATCCCCAATAACAACCGGGGAGGAAACGCCTCCGTGACCGTATAAAATCCGGAATATGCTATAAAACCCTGCAGGATAAGCCAGGCCAGCAAAACTAGCCATACGGCCCTGGGTTTTGAAGTCGCCCCGGAAAAAAGGTATAGGGTAATGAAGGTGGTCAGCATAAATATGGCGCTGACGAATTCCGGTACTTTTTCCATCAGATGTTTCGTTTATTTTTCTTCGGCCAGGTCAATGATCATGATTTTTTGCCAGATTTTGGCACTGAGACCAAGGGTCATATCAGAAAGGTCGCTCACACTTTCCAGGACGACCGCGTCTTCAGTATTCTGAGCAAACAACGCCCCGATTTTGCTGATCAACGACAACAATTCAGTACAATAATCCAGGTACCGGGTTAGCTCAAACCGGCTCATCTCCCGGACCGGAGAAGAAACCGTGTTGGCGTTCGGGGGCAATTTGAGCACCATCACAGGATCTTTGGTCAATTGATGCATGTCAATCACATGGGCAAGGCTGCGCAACATATGGATGGATTTGAGGGCGGATTTTCTTTTTAACCGCCCTTCGAGGTTGACCAGGAAAAACAAGACGAAGCTTATGAAGATCAGTTCGTTGAGGAGGGATTCCGTTGCAGAAACCAATTCGGTAGGTTTGTAGTCGGGTAAGCCGGAAGAGCCCAAGGCGGTCCAGATGGAAAAAGCCGAAAAAACGAGAAGCAATAAGACTCCGGATACCGCCGCAAAAGTTGCAATCCGGACGATCCAGTTGGGCCGCCGCAAAAGGGAAGCTTTTATGTGAAGCTGGCCGGCGAGCAGATTAAATTCCCGGCATACTTTATAAAGGCCGCTTTGCGGAAAACGTTCTCCGATGCGGTTTTGAAGCAACTGAATGGTTGACAGGATCCTTTCGGCATGCAACTGGGTAAACTGGGTATCGGCCGGTGGGCTGCCGGGATGGGGCAAAGACATCTGTTATTTTGCCTAATGTTATTAAATTTCGAATTCGAAAATATAAAAAATAGTCAACCTCAACCTCAACCTCAACCTTAACCTCAACCTTAACCTCAACCTTAACCAGATCCCCTATCCATGTCCCCATTTTTTGATTCAGGTATCCGTTTTGCCGTACCCAATGACGCATCATCCATTGTAGCCCTGCTCAACAGCGCTTACCGTGGAGAAACCTCCAAACAGGGATGGACCACAGAGGCCCATCTGATAGCCGGAGACCGAAGGACGGATGAAAACAACCTGATGAAAATAATGGCAAAACCGGAGTCTGTTTTTTTGATTTACCAGGAAGGGGATGGCCCGGTTTCGGGATGTGTAAATCTTCAGCGGGAAGGAAACAGGATCTATCTGGGCATGTTTAGCGTTTCCCCCCAATTGCAGGGTAAGGGAATTGGAAAACAATTGTTGCGGGCCGCCGACGGGTATGCAAGGCATCTTGGATGTACCTCGATCTATATGAGTGTGATCAGCGTGCGGGATGAACTGATCCAATGGTATCAGCGGCATGGATACCGCGATACGGGAGAAAGAAAACCCTTTATTGAAGACGGACTGACGGGAAAACACCTCCGGCCTTTGGAGTTTATGATTTTGGAGAAGGAGTTGTAGTGGGGGTTGGTGCAAGAAATAACCGTTACTCAGCAAGCTCTTTTGTTCACCCCTACAGCACGGATAAATTCACTATCGTATTTACAATCACTCCGTTATTGTATTGGAAAACATTTCGGCCGTTGATTTCACGTCCAAGCTGCAGAAGCTGCTGCATAAAACCGCCTTCAATACGGAATGTTTTGTTGAACCGGTATCCCAAGAGGGCACCGAGGCGGTTTTGGTCGTAAACATTTTCATTTACATTTTTTCCAAAACCGAGCAGAATTTCATCATACAGGGCGAGGTATGGCGTTTTATCAGTTATTGTTTTTTTGCCGATGGCAGTCTGTATACGAAACATATACCGGAACCGGTTGGTAAATACATAATCATCCGCATATTTAAACGCGGGATTGGTAAAACGCCCGGTCCATCTTTGTTCAAGGATAAAGCGATGGGTCATTTCAAACCGCCCGTTCTGGTCATTCAGGCTGGCCAGTTGGTACATCCGGTGTTCCGGGAAGGTCTTTCCGGCGGCCTGGATGGGATAATCTCCATAATTGAACGTTTCTATAAAACCATAACCAACACGAAGAGTTAGTTTTGGATTAACCACATAATTGATGCCGAAACGGTAGACGCCTTGCTGCCAGGTTTTTACCAACTTGTCCCGGCGCCATTGGAACTCAAAATGGCCAGAAAACGATTTTGAAAAAGCCAGGGTGGTTGTATTGGTAAACCACCCGATGGTATTGGGATCGTCGATCCTCGTGTTTTGGGCCATGGCCGGAAAAAAATAACCGACAACCAGGAGCAGGGCTCCAGCCAGTTTGTTCACACTATTTTTCATTCAATAACTTATTTTGGTCGGAAATAAGTGGAACAAAAGTAATGGAAAAAAAACGGGGGAATAATAACGAAAAGCCAGTCTTCCATTTTAATACGGTCTCGATGCCCGGCCAGGGGTTTGTGGGACGGAAAAGAGCAATAAAGTATATTTGAACGCCTTTAAAAATGAAAACAATAACTGTAACGGTATGGGTAATAATAATGGGCAGCCTTTCGATATCCCACGCACAAAACCGGTTTGACCGCGATGATACCCTTAGGGGCTCCATTACCCGGGCCCGGGCCTGGTGGGACCTGAAATACTACCGGCTGGAAATTGAACCTAAGCCAGAATCAAAAACCCTTTCGGGAAAAGTGGACATTCATTATGAAGTGCTGACTCCCGATTCCATTCTTCAAATAGACCTGCAGCCACCCCTGATCATTGAAAAAATTTTACAAAACGGGGAAGACCTGGAGCTCATTAAAGACGGAGAAAATGCCCATCTCGTGTTTTTAAAGAAGAACCAGGTCAGGGGCAGTAAGCAGATCCTTGAAGTTTATTTTGCCGGAATTCCAAAGGAGGCCAAAAACCCACCCTGGCAGGGCGGGGTACAATGGACCCGGGATAAAGAAGGTAACCATTTTATCGCGACGTCCTGCCAGGGACTTGGTGCAAGCGCGTGGTGGCCATGTAAAGACCATATGTATGACAAACCGGACAGCATGGCCATTTCCGTCACGGCCCCCCCGGGACTGATGGATGTCTCAAACGGGAAACTCCGCGCGATTACCACTCATCCGGATGGAAGAAGGACTTTTGAGTGGTTTGTGAGCTATCCCATCAACAATTATGGGGTAAATATGAATATCGGAAACTATGTTCATTTTGCGGATACTTTTTATGGGGAAAAGGGAATCCTGGATCTGGATTTTTATGTACTTCCCTACAACCTGGAAAGGGCCAAAGAGCAGTTCAAACAATCCAAACTGATGCTTAGAGCCTTTGAACACTGGTTTGGCCCCTATCCGTTTTACCGGGACGGATACAAGCTGGTGGAAACCCCTTACCTGGGCATGGAACACCAGAGCTCCATAACCTACGGGAATAAATTTGCCAACGGATACCTGGGCACAGACTTGTCCGGTACCGGCTGGGGGCTGAAATGGGATTTTATCATCATCCACGAATCCGGCCACGAATGGTTTGCCAACAGCATTACCTATAAAGACATCGCCGATATGTGGGTGCATGAAAGTTTTACCAACTATTCCGAAAACTTGTTTACCGAATATTATTATGGAAAAGAAGCGGGCTCAGATTATGTGATCGGGACCCGGAAAAAAATCCGGAACGACAAGCCCATCATAGGGACGTATCATGTAAACCAAAGCGGATCGGGCGATGTGTATTATAAGGGAGGCAATATGCTACACACCATCCGGCAGATTATACATAACGATGAAAAATGGCGCCGGATCCTGCGCAAACTTAACCGGAAGTATTTTCACCAGACGGTGGATGGCAGCGAAATAGAAAAATTCCTCAGCAGGGAAAGCGGCCGGGACCTTTCCAAAATTTTTAATCAATACCTGCGCGATACCCGCATCCCGGTTCTGGAGTATACATTGGTAAATAACAAACTGAATTACCGGTGGACCAATACCGTGCCGGGGTTCAATATGCCGGTCCGCATTCAACCGGTTAATGGAAAGGCAATAACACTCCATCCGGCCGAGTCCATTAAAACCCGAAGGATAAAAAGTTCAGATATTGCCATAGACCGAAATTATTATGTGGAAGGAAAAAACAGTACCGGGGTCCAATAATCAATACCACACTTCCGCCAAATCGTTGGCCAGCCGGGTAAGGTTGGCGTGATCGGTATTGGAAAGGATCAATATGGCATTGCCTTCGTCCGGGAAACGATAATAGATGGCCCGGAAGCCAGGTAGCGACCCTCCATGAAAGATCCAGCGGTGGTTTTTAAAACTGCTGATGTTCCATCCCAGCCCATAATCAATACCGGTGCCGTCCGATTGTTTGTTGCCGGTGTGCGTACCGGGCTTCCATAACAATGACCAGGCCTCCCTGGATAGGAATTGGTTTTGTTGAATGGTTAGCTCCCATTTAAGAAGCTCAGGAATGGTTGATAAAAAAGCGCCGCTTGGCCGGAGGGCGACATAATTTGGTGCATTTAGCCATTGTTTCGTGACCCCAAGCCAGTATCCATCAGCACGGGCGGCAACAAGATCCGTAACAGTAGTAGTCCTCGTTTTCAGCAGTCCTGCGGTTTTGAACACCTGTTGATCCATATATGTTGAAAAAGCCTGACCGGTTACCTGGCGAATGATCTCTGCAAGCATAAAATAACCAAGGTTACAATATTGCCATCTGGAACCGGTCGCAAAAACCAGGGTATCTGCATACGAAGCACGAATCAGGTCAAGGTCGGACTTGTTTTCCATGGCATCGAAGGCCGGGGATTCCCTTCGCAGGCCTGAAGTATGATTGAGCAAATGGGTGACCGAAATGGCTTTCCAGCTTTCAGGGGCATCCGGAAAAAAATGATGCACCGGATCGGTTAAAGACAACTTCCCCTCCTGTGCCAGCTTCACTATGGCGGTGGCAATAAACTGTTTGCTCAGGGAACCAATTTTGTAAACCGTCGTGTCTGTTGCCGGACTTTGGGTTTCCAGGTTGGCCAGGCCCAGGCTTTTTGTATAACTGATTTTACCGTTTTTTATAAGCCCCACAGTGAGCCCTGCCAGGTTTTGTTCTTTGAAATGCCGGAGAATAATCGTGTCGTAAACCTCCGGTTGGGCAAAAAGAAAACCAAGATGAATGAAAAAAAACAGGCAAAACATAGTGCGCATGGAAAAAGAATTAATAATTAAAAGAATTAAGAATTAAGGAAGTAATCCGGGCAGCCATCATTCTTCAAAAGCCAGGATGCCAAATCGTTCGTAATCATGAAAATTGGTGCGCACCGGAGCCCAGGACCAGCTTGTGGTGCCCTGGTCGTAGTCTACCCGGTAAAAATTGGCCCGCCAACGGCTTCCTTTTTTGGGAAGGCTGTTGGGAAGGGGTTTTAATAAAACATATGGAATAAAAAATTCAGCGGTCCAGGACTGGACTTCACCGGCATTCTTATGAATATGGGTGGCATGCCGGGTTTTTCGCTCATTCTCGTAATGCCAGGGCCGCCATCCTAAAAAATCACCTTTATGATTGGGCACAAGGATGGGCAACTCATAATTGAGGGGTGACAACTCATATTCGAAATAAACCGGAAAAGCGCGATCGGGCCAGAAAAAAGCCTCCACCACATCTTCGTTCCAGAGATCCAGAAAGTCTTCCTTCATGCTTGCGGTTATGACCTGGTCTTCGCATCTGAACAGGCAATAAATCCCGGTTTCCGAATAAAGAAGTTTCACTGCGGTTTGGTAAGCCACCTGATCGTTTTTGCGACGGCTTAGTTCCAGCCAATCCGTCTTTGTCCATTCCGGAGAGGCCCCGTCACCCGAAAAGGTGAAGTCATTGGTCTTTTTCACCAACCAAACCGGGGTTTCGGCCGGTTGTCCGCTTGCCCGAACCAGGAACAAGGACAGGATGACAGAAGTAAAAAACCGGGACTTCATGGATAAAACAGTTATTTGCCCAGCATGGGAAACAGGCGTTTAATTTCTTCGGTATTGGGCTGGCTGCCGTATTCGCAGATTTCGAACGATTCGGCATGTTTGACCTGGCCCGCCTTGGATGCACCATACCATTTGACCAGGGTGGCTTTGATTTTGGCATCAATTGGCCGGCTTAACCTTTTGGTCAGCCATTTGACCCGGTCCGCTTTGTCCGCCGGCACCTGGTCGGCATAATGACCGATCCAGGGCAGCCATTCATACATCTGGGATTCATGGGCATCGATGCATTGTATTTTCTGATCGAAAACAGAAGTGATATCGACTGAAATATCAGGCCGGAAAGGATTGGGCCTTTGAAAATGGTCCTGGAAATAGAGAAAGACCGGATTTTTTTTCAAGGCGGGAGCCTCCGGCATGATCAGGGGTACGGCCACCATATAAGCAGCATCCTGCACCAGCACCCCGGTATACCGGTGATCCGGGTGATAATCGTTTGGACGGGGAGCCAGCACGATATCGGCATTCCACTCGCGTATTTTTTTAATGATCTGAAGGCGAACGTCCAGGCTCGGTACCAATAATCCATCATGATTGTCCAATACATCGTAACTGATTCCAAGCCGCCGGGCGCATTCCTGGGTTTCTTCGAACCTCCGTTTGGCCAGTTCAGGCGCCTTCATATTCTGATGGCCGGCATCCCCGTTGGTGACGGAGACAAATTTTACCGCATGACCCATTTTGGCCCAAAGGGCCGCAGTGCCGCCCCCTTTCTGGTCGCAATCATCCGGATGGCCGCCAAACATAATGATCCGGAGCGCCTGTGCATGAAGGGCGGCGGGATGGTGCATTAAAACAAAAAAACAAAAAAGCAGGAAAAAGAATGACGACTTCATAAGGATGGATTAAGTCTTGTGAAGATAAATACGAATGATGAATAATTAGAATAACGAACAACGAATCGAAAGAGCACAAGAACCATCATCCTTAATAAGCCTGTTAATGACCTCCAGGGTTATCTTTTCAGCAGTTTAAAAGCAATATTTCTGCCCTGGCCTTGTACGATGGCCAGGTTTATCCAGCTCAGGGCAAATTTTTCCAGTAATTCGACCTTGTCGTCTCCGCCAAAATCATAACAATTTTCAAATCCAAGGTCTTTGGCCAGTTGGCTTGCAGTTTGTTTGGCCTTGAGGTTGCTTCCGGCAGCGAACATATCGATTCCGGTGCCGTTATAAACCGGATCTAACAGGTTTTCAAAGCCGGTCGTGTTAAAACATTTCACCACCTCGGCGGAAGGGGCCAGGGCTTTGATTGCATGAAAAGCGGTGGCATATGGTTCAGGCCGCATCCTCACTGAATTGGTGGCGTCAATAATAATCCTTCCGGAAAGGTCTCCGAGGCGGGGTATGAGCTCAGGCACCGCCTCGGGAGGAGTGGTGATTACAAGCACATCCATATCTTTTACAGCATCTTCCAAGGGAAGGATACGGGCATCCGGTATAAGGTCCGGAATTTTTTGTGATTTAGGCGAATTGGAATTTCTGGTGCCGAATAAAACGGAATGGCCTGCCGCAATCCATCTTTTGCCCAGGGCGGAACCAACATTGCCCGCTCCAAGAATGGTGATTTTCATGGTGAATTGATTTATTCAAGAAAAGTAAAGGAATAAACAGGGTACTAAACTAAACCAGGATATTATTCTGAAGCGGAACAGGCCTGAGTTGATGTTTTTCCCCTAAAATTTCCCTCATATCGATTTCAATGTTCCGGCTTATGGCCGTAATAGGCACATCGTTGGCGCTCCCTTCAAAAGGATTTTCGGACGACTCGCCTATTTTTTCCATGGTCGTGAATATCCAACCGGATAAAGCGCTGAACGGAACGCTGAGCCAAACCAGGTGATCCCCCAGTTTTTCAAATTCCTGCAGCATGCCAAAGGGAATCAGGAAAATAAAAAGTCGGATAAACCAGAGATTTAAAGTGGCATACTGGCGGGGATATGGAAAGTTTTTAAGGCGCTCGGAAGCCCCCTGGTGAGTATACAATTCGACCAATATTTTTTCCAGTTCCATATGCCGGAAATCTTCAATCAGCCCCTGTTCCAGCAGGTCTTTCAAATGAGCAGACTGGAGGGCAATGATCTGGGCCGCTTTATTGGTTTTTGACATCACCATCCCATATTCTTCGGGGGAAAGGCGGGGCCGGAGGGCGTCAGCCAGTTGGGTTTCGTGTTCTTCCACGCGGAACCATTTGTTTTTATATTCCTGGTTATGGGTTTTATAAATGGCTTCCCAGGGCCGGCGTTCCCGCAGCTGAAAACGCAGCGCGGTAAGCCAGGCAAAATGGCGTTCATAAAGCGTTTTGCGAACAGCAGTCAGTTCCTCTTCGTTAAGTTTATTGGGGACATGCCGGTTGGTCACATAGTCTTTGACCAGGATGGCCCAGCTCCTGCTCGAATTAACAATGGCGCCCCATATCCTGCGTCCCTCCCAGAGCCGGTCATAAGATGCGTTGTTTTTAAAACCGACCACAAAAGCGACCGCGGTGCCCAGCAGTGCAATGGGGAGCCAGGGCAGGGACAGCCACTTCCAGTCAAAAATCACGTAAAAAACAACAGGGACGAGGGCAATGACCAGATGCAGATAAATGTCCCGCCTGGTCCAAAGCACCACCTCTTTAAAGGAATAATGATTACCGGAATGCATATGTGGAAAGTTAACAAATTTTTATTCCGGTGGTTCAGTCCTTTGGGTGAAAAACACCACCTGCATAGATCAACTTCCTTTAAATTTAACGGTATTTTTTCACGGTCAAAAATAGCTGGTTGGAAACGGAGGATGGTCTTATACCCTTAACCGGAAAGACCCGCTTATCCGCGGAAACTGGACCATACTCGGGGGGATGCCGTCTCATCCGAAAGCCGTCTTATACAGGGACCGGTGATTTTAGTTATACTTTAAACAAAAGGAATGACTTATAATTCAATCATGTCGTCATAGCCCCATCCGTTAATCGCCACCTACTAACCACCATCCACCTCCAATCCTTTCTTCCTAATCTCCTCTGCTTCCTTTTTTATCCGGCCATAGGTAAATGGCGCCAGCATAAGGCCGGTAAAACTTTTCGGATAATTTGGCATTTTATCGATGCCGATGTCGTCCCCGGGTTGTTGCCCTTTGGGCATGTGAAAGGTGCCGAAGAGCAGGTCCCAGAAGATCACATCTCCACCGTAATTGGAATTACCCTCTTCCATTTTCTTCGAATGATGGTAACGGTGATTTTTTGGAGAAGAAAAAACATAATCAAAAGGGCCCAGGATCACATCCATATTGGTATGCTGAAAACGGCCTATGGTGCGGCCCAGCAGGCCGGTCACAAAAACGATCTCCACGGGGGCTTTTACAAAGGCCAGCGGGATTGCCCAGAGAAAATTGGAAACCAGGCCTTCCAGCGGGTGCGAGCGGGTGCCGTTGAACCAATACAGCCTTTCGGAAGAATGGTGTACGGCATGCCAGCGCCACATAAATTCATTTTCGTGCATCCAGCGGTGATACCAGTACCGGAAAAAATCATTTACTGACAATAAAACAAATACCTGCAAGGCGGGATGTAGAAATCCCGGCCAAAGGTCTCTGCCGATTTCCGGTGATATTTTCTGGACCACCAGGGAAATCGTCGCCAGTTGAAGCGGTTTATTGATATAATCCCCCCATACCTTGTTTCCAAAGAACATCAAGACATCTACCGGCATATCCTCATCGTTTTGCCATTTTTTACTAAAAGGCAACAGCCGTTCCAGGGGGGCAAAAATGAAACCCATGATCAGGAACATCACGATGGTGCCTCCAAAAGTCCTTATGGTATAACCGCCTTCCACCAATTTGAACCCCACCACAAACGTCAGGATTATAAAGAACGGAAAGAGGATGACCTGGAGCGCTTTTTTAAGCCGGGTACCCTCAATGGCTTCGGCAAGGGGGTCTATTTTTTTTAGCAAGGCGCGGAAAGGAGCCAATATAAAGCGGTGGCCGATAAATTCCAGGGGCCTGAAGAATTTATCCAGGATGGATTCGATCCGCTTCATGGTTTTTTAAATAAATATATTAATTGCGGCGGAGAAATCCATGCTGACCCCGTGCGGGAACCAGGAGTTTTTTCAACTGACCAACGGGTCCTGATTTTGCGTTTTTTTCTTCAGGATCAAAGCGCTGATGAGCGACACGATCAGTCCAACGGGAAATACTTCGGCATAGGTAACCAACACGACGAACAAGGGATTTTTATACATTTCTTTAAACTTATCCATGTCCGAAGTCTTTTGGGCCACTTCCGCCGGAGTCGCCCCACCGGATGCGGCGCTATTGAGGACATAAGGGATGTATTTGTCCAGGAAATCGGGGACAAAGAGATAATAATATAACAACCAGGTCAACACATAGCAGGTGGCGGCAATAAAAGCGATGAGCGCCCCCATCTTAAAAGCCGAACCAAAACCGATCGAACCCCCGTTGAATTTGTTCCGGTAATGGCGCACAGCGATGAAAATGAACGAAAAGATCACGATCATGGACGCATAACCAACAACGTCATTGCCTTTAAAATTACCACTGTGATAACACAGGTTGACCGTGTAGACCATGTTGGCAGAGAGGACGGCCCCCATGATCAGTCCGAAAATCAGTATGTTTTTTTTCATAAAATAGGATTTTGCAGGGTCTAAAATAGATCCATAAAACCCCGGGGCATTCATACTTTAGTCTGAATTTAAACTCACCGGGCCATTTTAATACTAAAGGAGGATCCCGCTCAGGGTATGATTTTCAGTCGCTTGGCTTTTTCAACGGCCTGGGTGCGGCGCCGGACCTCCATTTTCTCAAAAAGCCTCGAACTGTGTGTCTTGATCGTACTAAGGGAAATAAACAGCCGGGAGGCAATTTCTTCATTGCTCAGGCCCTGGGCCATCAGTTGAAGGACCTCGACTTCCCGTTTACTCAGGTTCAACCGGTTCAACTCGCTTTCGTTGACCGTAAATTCTGCCGGAGCGGGAATAAAAACCTGTTTTTCAACCACGACCGTATTTAGCCTGGGTTTCGTCAGTTTCCGGGCCATCCAAATGCCGAGAAGGGTAAAGAGGAGGGCAATGATGCCGATGTATATTTCAATGGAGTGATCCGCAATCAAAAACCGCCATTGCAGCCATTTGAGCAAGAACAACAATAAGGCCAGCGCCATGCCATACAGCAGGGCATGCCGGTACTTTGATAAAAAACCGAAGGAAGGAGGCTTCATAGAACGGTTAATAAAAAAAATATAATCCGGAAACTCAAACAAAAATAAGGATAGAAATTTAACAGGAAAAAACCCATTAAAAAGGTTCAGGTGCAGAAGTTTCAGGATCTATCAAGGTTTCTTACCAAATCTTCCAGATCCGGGAGAAAGAAAGGATTAGCCATAGAATTACCCTTAAAACGATCTGTTCTTAAGTATTATCTTTCAGCCTAAAATGGACTTAAAACAAAGAAGCGGCAGCAAGATTTA